>JAUUYI010000064.1 GCA_030590525.1 Sedimenticola sp.
GCTCGATAATCCGGTATGATTCCGAAGGAGCCGGTGCAGGCATACGAACAAAACATGGACGCGGATCAGACACGGATGTTGTTATGATCAGGATACACAAAGGACACTGAGGTGAAAATCTGGCAGCTAATCAGCTTCGGCGCTCAATTATAGATGTAGAGTTCAAACTGTTTATGCAATAAAAAAATCCGTGTTTGATCCGCGTTAATCCGCGGCTGAATGTCTTTACGAACCCGTGAATGGTTACGTGTAAAACAACAGAGTAGGAGAGGAGAAAGAATAATGAAAAAATATATACAACTGGGCATCGCAGCCGCGCTGTGTGGCATGTCAGTCCCGGCCATGTCAGAGCAGATGACGGTGGTCTCTTTCGGCGGTGCCTACGGTGCTGCCCAGCAGAAATACATGCTGGACCCGTACATGAAGGCGACCGGAAACAAACTGCTGTTCGAAAACTATTCCGGCGGTATCGCCGAGATCAAGTCACAGGTCGAGAGCGGCAATATCCTGTGGGATGTGGTGGACATCGAGGTGATCGACCTGGAGCGGGCCTGCTCCGAAGGGCTGCTGGAGGTATTCCCTCATGACACCCTCCCCCCCGGTGACGATGGCACCCCTGCCAGGAAAGATTTCAGCTCGGAGGCACTGGCCAGTGAGTGTGGCGTCGGCAACATCGTCTGGACCGTGCTCTACGCCTACAGTGACAAGACCATCAAGGGCGGCCAGCCGAACACCATCCAGGACCTCTTCGACACCAAAAAATTTCCGGGGAAACGGGCCCTTCGCAAGCGTCCCCAGGTCAACCTGGAATGGGCATTGATGGCGGATGGCGTAGCCAGAGACAAAATCTACGCGACCCTGGCAACCCCGGAAGGGCAGAAACGCGCCTTCGCCAAACTGGCCAGCATCAAATCCGATATCGTCTGGTTCGACAGCTGGTCCCAGGCACCCCAACTGCTCAACGATGGCGGCGCGGTGATGGTCCAGTCGGCCAATGGCCGCATCTTCGACGCCATCAAGAAAGATAAGAAACCGTTCAAGATGGTGTGGGACAACCATGTCTTCGATCTGGATGTGTGGGCAATCGTCAAGGGCACCAAGAAAAAGGCCATGGCCGAGGAGTTCATCCGTTTTGCCACCAGCTCCAAGCCTGAAAGTGGCATGCAGGACCTCGCCTATGGCCCCACCCGGAAATCCTCCTATGCCTACATCGACAAGGAGATGGTCCAGCAACTGCCTTCGGCACATCTGGACGTAGGCCTGCAGGCATCCAGCGTGTTCTGGGCCGACTACGGCGAGTCCCTGGGCGAGAAGTTCAACGAATGGCTGCTGCAGTAGCATAGAAAAAACGGGCCGGTTCCACCTGTCAGGAGCGGTGGAATCGAGCCCGATAACATCAACAGATGCCGCACACCCCTCTCACAAGCGAAGAAATCCGCGAAGGCAGGCATAAGCTGCGAAGAAAGCGGCGCATCGCCTTTCTGTTCGTGGCACCGTTGTTGTTGTTTATCTTCATTGCTTTCATCGCACCTATCGGCACCATGCTCTACCGCAGTTTTTACCACCCGATCGTTTCACAACTCATCCCCCAGACAATCGAGAAACTCTCCCACTGGGATGAGACCGGTTCCAACCGGCCACCGACCGACACGGTCAGGACATTCACCTTCGAACTGGTGGGGTTGGCTAAGGAGAGGCGCTCCGGCAAACTGGCAGAAGAGGTCAATCGATTCCGCCCCGGCACTTCGAGTCTGATCAAATCAACCGCACGAAAACTCAAGCGGATGCAGCCGGCGATCCTGGAAAAAAAGGGTAATATACTGAGCGGGATCGATCCGCAGTGGGACGAGATTCAACTTTGGAGGGCCATCAAGAAATCCGGTGTCATCGTCACGGACACCTTTTACCTTACGGCACTGGATCTGACCAGGGGTGCCTCTGGAGAGATACAGGGCCGGGAGACCAAAGTCTATATAAAACTCTACCTGAAGAGCCTGAAGATCGCCCTCTATATCACCCTGCTGACCGCTCTGATCGGTTTTCCGCTCTCCTATTATCTGGCAACTGCCCCCACCAGAATCGCAAATATCCTGCTGGTGTTCGTCCTGCTCCCCTTCTGGACCTCTCTGCTGGTGCGAACCACCGCCTGGATCGCCCTGCTGCAGACCAATGGCGTAGTCAATTCCACCCTCGAATTCCTGCACCTCATCGATCAGCCGATCGAGATGCTGTATACCCAGTTCTCCACCATCATCGCAATGACCCATATCCTGTTGCCATTCATGGTCCTGCCCCTCTACAGCGTCATGAAGGGTATCGACCCAAGCTACCTGAGAGCGGCGCTCTCCCTGGGGGCAAAACCACTCCCCGCCTTCATTCGCATTTATCTACCGATGACCACCCCCGGGCTGGCGGCCGGGGCGCTGCTGGTCTTCATCATATCCATCGGCTACTACATCACACCCGCCCTGGTGGGAGGCACGGAAGGGCAGATGATCAGTAACATCATCGCGTTCCACATGCAGTCTTCGAACAACTGGGAACTGGCGGCGGCTCTGGGATCTCTGCTGCTGTTTCTCATCCTCGTCATATACTGGATCTACGACCGGATGGTCGGCGTCAGTAACATCAAGTTCGGCTGATATGAAAGGTTTCCCGAAATACTACACCCTCCCGCAGAAACTCGGCCTCCACGGCCTGCGCCTGAGCGCCTGGCTCGCCCTGGCATTTCTGATGATACCGATTCTGGTGATCATCCCCCTCTCGTTCAATGCGGAGCCCTACTTCACCTTTACCGAAGGCATGCTCGCCCTGGACCCTGACGCCTACTCGCTAAAGTGGTACGCCCAGATCCTCGCGGATGACAAATGGATCCTGGCGATCAAGAACAGCTTCTATATCGGTATCCTGGCAACCCTCATCGCGACTGTCCTGGGGACCACCGCCGCCGTTGGCCTGAGTAACCCGGTGATGCCTCTGCAGCGCATCATTATGGCAATACTGCTTTCACCGATGATCGTTCCGTTGATCATCACCGCTGCCGGCATGTTTTTCTTCTATTCTCAATTGAACATGGCAGGCAGTTACCTGGGTGTCATCATCGCCCATGCCGCCCTCGGCACACCCTTTGTCATCATTACCGTTAATGCGGCGCTGGCTGGCTTCGACTACTCTCTCGTGCGCGCTTCCATGGGCCTCGGCGCACGTCCTCTCTACACCTTCATTAAAGTCGTCATGCCCTTGATCCGCCCTGGTGTGATTTCAGGGGCGCTGTTTGCCTTCATCACCTCATTCGATGAAGTAGTCCTCATCCTGTTCCTTGCCGGCCCGGAACAACGCACCATCCCGCGACAGATGTTCTCCGGCCTGAGGGAGCAGATCAATCCGACCATCCTGGCGGTAGCCACCCTGCTGATCATCTCCTCCTCCTTGATGCTGTTCACCATGGAATATCTGCGGGCAAGGGGCGAACGCATCCGCAGCGGCCAACTCTGAGCCAGCGTTCAACATTCGGCCGTTGTTACTAAAGGTAACGGGTGCTAGTCTTGAACGATGGCTACCGGGCCCGACAACGAACAACAGAAGGAACAGACCCTGCTGCTCTTTCTGTTGGCGCTGTTCCTGTTCGCCTCCCCGTTCACCCTCTGGTGGGCAACCGCTGACAACCTCTGGTTCCTGCCCTATCTGCTGTGGCTGCTGATTATCATAGCCGGGGCCTGGCTGGAGCTGAGGCACAGCCGTCATGACCTATGATCTGGAGGTCCTGTTCGGGGCCAGTCTGTGCTACCTGCTGATCCTGTTCCTGGTCGCCTACGCCACCGACAGCGGCCTGATACCGGAGCGCTGGACCAGCAACTCCACTGTCTACACCCTCTCTCTCGGTGTCTACGCCACCTCCTGGAGCTACTATGGCAGCGTGGGCTTCGCCCTGCGCGAGGGCTTTCTGTTTATCACCATCTATCTCGGCGTCACTATCGCCTTCCTGCTCAGCCCGGTGCTGTTGCGTCCGATCCTGCGTCTGACCCGGGACTACCAGCTCAGCTCCCTGGCCGACCTGTTCGCCTTCCGCTATCGCAGTCAACTGGCCGGGGCGCTGGTTACCCTGTTCATGCTGGTAGGATCCCTGCCCTATATCGCACTGCAGATAAGAGCGGTCACCGCCTCCCTGCAGGTCCTGACCCTGGAGGTCCCTCCCCGGCTGCTCGCATTGGGGTTCTGCGCCATGCTGATTCTGTTCGCTATCATGTTTGGCGCCCGCCACACCTCCCCCCGCGAGAAGCACCGAGGACTGGTGGCAGCCATCGCCTTCGAATCCCTGGTAAAACTTGCCGCCCTGCTGCTGGTAGGCCTGTTTGCCCTGTTCGGGGTATTTCAAGGCCCTGCCGATCTATCCCACTGGCTGACAGAACACCCCGAGGCGACGCGGACTCTCTACCAGCCGATACAGGATGGCCCCTGGTTTACCCTGCTGTTCCTCTCTTTCTGCGCCGCCTTTCTGCTACCGCGGCAGTTTCACATGACCTTTGCCGAGAACACCTCGTCTCGTTCCATCGGCACTGCCAGCTGGGCATTCCCCCTGTTCCTGCTGCTGCTGAATCTGGCCATTCTCCCCATACTCTGGGCCGGTACCCGGCTACAGCTTGAAATGGACGCAGATTACTATGTGCTTGGTATCACGCTGGCCCAGGGGCCAGTCTGGCTCCCGGTGCTGGCCTTCATTGGCGGGGTTTCCGCCGCCAGCGCCATGGTGATCGTAACGACGCTCGCCCTCTCCTCCATGAGCCTGAACCATCTACTGCTCCCTGCCAGCTACCCGGATCCGAAGCTGGACATCTACCGCTGGCTGCTGTGGGGTCGCCGGCTGCTCATCATCATCATCATCATGGCCGGTTTCGGCTTTTATCAGCTGCTGGAGCAGAACCAGGGACTGGTACAGCTGGGTTTGATCTCATTCGTGGCGGTGGCCCAGTTTCTGCCCGGCATCATCGGCACACTCTACTGGCGCCGGGCTAACCGACAGGGGTTCATTGCCGGTCTGCTGGGGGGCATTACCATCTGGAGCCTCACCCTGCTTCAACCGCTGCTGGAGCAGTCCGGTTTCATCGAGGGCGGATACAACCTGAACGCCTTGCTCCAGACCTCTGGACTCGGTCACTGGCAATCCGCTACCTTCTGGTCCCTGGCCTGTAACGGGTTGCTCTTTATCGGCATCTCACTGCTCACCCGTCAGTCGGAAGGGGAGCGGGAAGCCGCCCGGGCCTGCCACAGCAGCAACACCATCCCGCTACCCCTGGAAGGGGTGGTCACCGCCGGATCGCCCGCTCAGTTCAGCCAGGGACTGGCCAGCATCGTGGGGCATGAGGCGGCAGAACTGGAGGTGAGTCGGGCCCTGGAAGATCTGGGCATGCACGGAACGGAGAGCCGTCCATTGGAACTGCGGCGACTGCGTGACCGCATTGAACGCAACCTTTCCGGCCTGATCGGACCCCAGATGGCTCACATGATCATCAGTCAGCAACTGGGTATGGACAATGAAGCCAAGACGGCCCTGGCGGACTCTATCCGTTATGTAGAGGAACGACTGGAAGAGTCCCGCAGCCAGCTGCAGGGGTTGAATGCCGACCTGGACAGCCTGCACCGTTACCATCGGCAGATTCTGCTCGATCTGCCCCTGGGGGTGTGTGCTGTGGCTCCGGATCACACAGTGGTGATCTGGAACCTGGCGCTGAAGCAGACCAGCGGTGTCGCCGCCAGCCAGGCTGTGGGACACAAGCTCACCAGCCTGCCCCAACCCTGGGGGGAGCTGCTGGCTGGATTCGCCGTGACCAGGGAGGGGCACACCCACCGACTGGAGGTTCAAGTCGGCGGTCACACACGCTGGTACAACCTGCACAAAGCGGCCATCCCGGACCCGAATCTGACACGCCAACGCCTGCCCCCCCGAACCGGCCTGGTGATCCTGGTGGAGGACCTGACCGATCTGCAGAATCTGGAGGCGGAACTGGCGCATAACGAACGGCTGGCCTTGATCGGCCGACTCGCTGCCGGGGTAGCGCATGAGATCGGTAACCCGGTCACAGGCATCGCTTCACTGACTCAGAACCTCCGTGGAGAGAATGACCCGAAGGTGATCGAGGAGAGCATCCAGGCTATCCTGCAGCAGACCCGGCGTATCAGCAGCATCGTGCAGTCATTGGTGAACTTCAGTCGCAGCGGCACGCCCGGCACCGACATCTCCACCTTCCCACTGAACGACATCATGGAGGAGGCGATCCAGCTGGTCCGGCTGACCCGCTCAGGGAAACGGGTGACCTTCGGTAATGGCTGCCCGGAACAGCTGCGGGTGACCGGCGACCGTCAACGACTCTGCCAGGTGCTGATCAACCTGCTGACCAATGCCTGTGACGCATCCAGCCCCGGCAACCGGGTAGACATCTTCGCACGGCAGGAGCAGGGTGAGATCCAGATCGAGGTAATGGATCAGGGGGAAGGCATACCCAGCGAATTGCAGCAGGAGATCTTCACCCCCTTCTTTACCACTAAGGTAACCGGGAAGGGTACCGGCCTGGGCCTCTCCCTGGCAGATAAAATTATCGCCGAACACAATGGCAGCATCGAGATAGACTCGGTACCCGATGTCGGTACCCGGGTGATCATTCGCCTGCCTGTCGGCAAGGAAGAGTCATCATGAGCAATATCCTCATAATCGAAGACGAAGAGGTGATCCGGAGTGCCGTGTGCCGGTTGCTGGAGCGTCAGAACTATCAGGTAGAGGAGGCAGAGTCGGTAGAACAGGCAGATGCCAGCTTCGACCTTCAAAACTTCAACCTGATCCTGACCGACATGCGACTCCCGGGCGCACCCGGCACGGACATCATCGCCAAGGCGGGGGGGGTTCCGGTACTGGTGATGACCAGCTATGCCAGCGTACGTGCCGCGGTGGATGCCATGAAGCAGGGGGCCATAGACTATATCGCCAAACCCTTCGACCACGATGAACTGCTGTTGCTGGTGGAACGGACGCTGAAGCAGGGTCGGCTGGAACGCCGCAACGAAGTAATGAAGACCGAACTGGACCGGGTCTACCCGGTGGCAGGAATGATCGGCAGTTGTCAGGGTATGCGCGAGGTCTGCCGACGCATTGCCAGGGTGGCCCCCACCAATACCACGGTATTGATCCTGGGCGAGTCCGGCACCGGTAAGGAGCTGGTGGCACGGGCACTGCACGAACAGAGCCAGCGCAAGGATGCGGCGATCGTCACCGTCAACTGTGCTGCTATCCCTGAAACCCTGATCGAATCAGAGCTGTTCGGCCATGAAAAAGGGGCCTTTACCGGCGCCGACAGCGCCCGCACCGGTCTGGTGGAGGCGGCAGACGGGGGCACCCTGTTCCTGGACGAGATCGGGGAACTGCCGCTGGCCGCCCAGGCCCGCCTGCTGCGGGTACTGCAGAACGGTGAGATCCGACGGGTGGGATCGGAAAAGTCCCGACAGGTGGACATCCGCCTCATCGCTGCCACCCACCGGGACTTGAAACAGCTGGTACAGGAGAGCGCCTTTCGTAGCGATCTCTACTTCAGGCTGCGGGTAATAGAGCTCAACCTTCCACCCTTGCGGAAACGGGGGGACGACCGGGCAGAGCTGGCCCACTTTCTGCTGGAGAAAGTCTGCCGGCAACTCAACAGGCCCCCGCTGCGATTACCCTCTGAAGCGATCAGTGCCATCAATGCCTATGACTGGCCCGGCAACGTGCGGGAACTGGAGAATGCCATGGAGCGGGCGGTCATCCTTTCCGACGGTGACTGGATTACCCCTGAGCTGCTGGCCATCGACAACCCCCCCGCCACCCACGCCTCCGGGGAGCAGGAGAGCCTCTCCCTTGAGGCCTACTTCCGCCGCTTCGTGCTGGAGCACCAGGAGCAGATGACCGAGACCGAGCTGGCCAGGCACCTCGGTATCAGCCGCAAGGCGTTGTGGGAACGGCGTCAACGGCTGGACCTACCCCGGTCGACCAGGAGCAAATCGTAGTTCTGGAGCCTGGATGGAGCCGACGCGTGGCTGGAAATTAGATGGTCGGCGAGCTCGACCCATGAAAGCCGCAACCAGTCAAACAAGCACCCAGCCAATCAAAGCCATCGCATTTTCCGGAACAGGAGAAGCAGGCTGATGACGATCAACCCCATCACGCCGAGCATGACGAAGTAGGCGTTCTGGAACTTCAGCTCCGGCATGTTCTCGAAGTTCATACCGTAGATGCCAGCCAGGACCGTCAGAGGCATGAAGATGACCGTCACCACGGTCAGCACCTTCATGATCTGATTGAGCCGATGGCTGGTGACGGAGATATAACCGTTCATCAGGTCGTCGGCCAGTTCCTTGTACAGGGTCGTGAGGTTTGCGAGCCGCTCCGTATGCTCGAACACGTCAATGAATTCGTGGCGCTCCTGTTTGCCAATGAAGGGATGGTCCTTACGCTTCAAGTTCGCAAACAGGTTCTGATGATAGTTGAAGATCAGCCGCAGTCGCTTGAAATTCCGATTGTAGCCGATCAATTCCTCCAGCAGGGCATCGCGCGGGTTCTCAAACATCTCATCTTGCATAGTGTCGAGTCTGTACTCTAACCCTTCGACGAGTTTGGTATAGCGGTCCGTGACGCACCGGAGGATCCGATAGGCGACGTGTGTCGGCCCTCGAGCCACATCAAGCTTGCCGTTCCCGGCCTCCGCCCACGCAGTGACCACGCTGGCCGACTCGCCTTTGCGCCGGGTCACCAGAAATCGGTCACTGACGAAGAAGGCAAGCGGGGTAGTGCGGAAGTCGATGTCCGTGGTGTCTGTGTCCAGCCCGAGAAGCAGCAGGAAGAAGTAGTCGTCGAACACTTCGAGCTTGGGCGGGTGGCGTTCGCGCTGGGCGTCGGCGATCACCAGAGGATGCAAACCGAAGGTCTCGAGAAGCAACTGCTTTTCGTGTGGAAGCTCCTCGTTTTCAAA
>JAUUYI010000080.1 GCA_030590525.1 Sedimenticola sp.
GAGTGGGAACAGCCGGGTGGCCGGTTCCGGGTGCTGCGTTCCCCCAGCGACATCGAAGACTATGCGGCGGAAGTCCCCCCAATAGCCGGTACCATACTGGCGTTCCACCGCAACGACCACTCCTATCATGGCTATAAAAGTTTCAAGGGCGAACGCCGCATGGTGCAGATGAGCTGGGTGAAGCCCAATCGTTTCGCCTGGTACGCCCAGCAGCTGGCCCGTTTCGGTACCCATACAGCCAAGCGGATCTCACGCATGTTCTGAACTTTCAGGGAGGGGTGGCGGCCAGGGAAGGCGCCCTTTCTGATGTGGTGGCCACCGCTGCAATCCCGGCCCCTCCCGCTATGGTGATCCAGTCCGGTTTCTTGTAGAATCCAGACCTGTGTCGCGGGTGTGGTTCAATGGTAGAACCTCAGCTTCCCAAGCTGATGACGTGGGTTCGATTCCCATCACCCGCTCCAGTTTCGATTTCCCTGTTCCATCCGCCCCCCCTGTTCTGCGTCTCTGTGTTCCCGGTGCTTTTCCACGGAGAGACGCTCCTCTCGTGAAGGGCGTGTATAATCCATGACTTGCCCGCGGAGGCATGTGTTTGAATGCCTTGCTGTAGCATGATCGAGCTGTACAGCAGTCGGCTCTGGCTTCGAAAAGGGCTTCTGCAAGCCGAAGTCTTTGATGTTCCAATTGACAATTGAGAGAGATAGATCCATGAACTATAGATTATCCACGCAGATTCTTCTGGTTGTTTTGCTACTGTTCTCAGCCAGTTGGCTCTCCGCCGCTGAGGCCTCGTCAAAAGCCGATAAGAAAGCAGAGGCCGTCACGATCGCAGATCCCGATATACCGGTCGATGAGTTGGAGATTGTGCTCAATCCCATGACCGAGGACGAGCTTTTCGTTGAGGCCGATGGTTGGCTCGGGCTGGTCAAGAAGGCCTCGCAGGATGTCAGCACAGAGAAGTTGAAGGTCAAGAAAGAGAGCGAGGCAATCGAGGCGGCGCAGGCCGAGCAGCAGGAGACGAAAGGAAAGGAGCACGAGGCCGCCGAAAAGGTCGAAGAGGCCAAACAGGAAGAGAAGGCCGAGGTGCTGGACAAGGTCACCGAACTGCGGGGGATACGGACTGCCCGTATCGACCGGCTCAACGCGGTGCTCGCGGCGATCAACGACAAGATCGGGCTGGGCGAGAATGCTGTCGAACAGGATAAGGTGCTGCCCTACCGGCGCTATATCGATACGGTCAGCGGGATAAAGGTCGATGTCACCGACTGGCATGCCGCATCGACCACCATCCTGGGCTGGCTCACATCGACGGAGGGAGGTCTTCGCTGGGCCAGGAATATATCAATATTCATAGCCACCCTTGTCGCGTTCTGGATTCTGGCCAAGCTGGTGAGCCGGGCGGTCAGCAAAGGGCTCTCCACCATCGGCAGTCTCTCGGTGCTTCTGACCAAGTTCATTATCTCCATGGCCCGTCGGGTGATTATGTTTATCGGTATCCTGGTGGCGTTGGCGGCGCTGGAGGTAAATGTCGGGCCGCTGCTGGCAGTGATTGGCGCCGCCGGTTTCGTGGTCGCTTTTGCCCTGCAGAACACCCTCTCGAACTTTGCCAGCGGTATCATGATCATGTTCTACCGCCCCTTCGATGTAGATGACGTCATCGACGTATCTGGTATTGCGGGCAAGGTCAAATCCATGAACCTGGTCAGCACTTCAGTAATGACCTTCGACAACAAACTGATGATCGTGCCCAACAACGACATCTGGGGCAATGTCATCACCAACGCTACCGGCAGTGACCAGCGCCGGGTCGATCTCACCTTCGGTATAGGCTATGAGGATGATATAACCAAGGCGCAGAAGGTGCTGGAGGAGATCGTAGCCGAGCACCCGCTGGTACTGAAGGATCCTGCAACGGTGGTTCGGCTGCACGAACTGGCGGACTCCTCGGTCAACTTCGTCTGTCGCCCCTGGGTCAGGACGGAAGATTACTGGACGGTCTACTGGGATGTGACCCGGATGGTGAAGGAGCGCTTCGATGCAGAGGGTATCTCCATCCCCTATCCTCAGCGTGATGTGCATATCCTGGCCGATAAGCCACTGCTGGCGACCCTGCCCCCGCTCCAGGAGGCCTGGGTTTCGACTGGCCAAAAGGAGGCTGGCGCCAGGCAGTCGGAGAAGCAGTCCGGCCTGGAAGCGGATGACGACAACAGCGGGGGATAGCGTAGCGCTTGAAGCCCCTTTATCAGGCCAGAGATCGGATCGAGGCCCAACTGCTCAAGGACTTTCTCGGCGGGTACCACATCAGGGTCCTGGTCCAGGGGGAATACCTGAGCGGTGCCGCCGGCGAGTTGCCGGTGATCCAGTTTCCCCAGCTGTGGGCGCTGGAGGATCGTGATTATGATCGGGCGAGAGAGCTTATCGGGCTGTTTCTGGAACGTGATACGGGTGATGATCCGTGGCAATGTCAAAAGTGTGGGGAATGGATTGAGCCGCAGTTTCAGATTTGCTGGAATTGTGCTACTAAGAGAGTATAAAACCCGCACCGAGGATGAGCAGACCAGCTGTTCAGCTGCGTTGTCTGGTCGGCGCTGAGTAAGGTAGAAGAGAGGTTTGTAATGGGCAGAGTGTTCAAATATCTGGGCTGGCTGATTGGCCTGGTGTTATTACTGATTGTTGCGGCC
This sequence comes from Sedimenticola sp., assembly GCA_030590525.1. Taxonomy (GTDB): domain Bacteria; phylum Pseudomonadota; class Gammaproteobacteria; order Chromatiales; family Chromatiaceae; genus JAUXBK01. Next base: position 2,679 of record JAUUYI010000080.1, read on the forward strand.
GTGGTGATCTTGCCGATGGTGATCGACCCCAATGATTTCAAGGATCAGATCATCTCCAGGGTCGAGCAGGAGACAGGGCGGGATCTGAAGATCGATGGTGATCTGAAGCTGTCGGTATTTCCCTGGCTTGGTATCGAGATCGAGGGCCTGGAGCTGGGCAACGCCAAAGGTTTTGGCTCAGAGCCATTTGCGGCAGTGAAGCGTGCGGCGGTACGGGTGAAGCTGATGCCACTGCTCAGCCGCGAGCTGGAGGTGGATTCCATTGGCCTGGATGGGCTGGTGCTGAACCTCTCCCGAGCCAAGGAGGGTCGCAGCAACTGGGCAGACCTGCAGAAGGACGAGACCTCAGAAGCGGAGCCCAGCGGCTCCACCAGCAAAGAGGAATCCAGTGATGAACTCCCGTCGCTGGCCATTGGTGGCATCGATATCGCCGACGCAAAGGTAAGTTGGGACGATCGGCAGAGCGGACAGCAGTTTGTCATCGACAGATTCAACCTGAAGAGCGGGACGATCGTCATCGGTCGTCCGGTAGATCTGCAGCTGGAGTTTCTATTCGAAAACAGCGACCCCCAGCTCGAGGCAGAGATCGAACTGGTGGGCCAGGTGACGCTGAACGAGTCGGCGGAGCGGGTGGATATTCACGGGTTGAAACTGAAGCTGGTAGCGAAGGGAGAGACGCTTCCGGCTGGAAAGGCCGAGTTTGAGCTTGCCAGCGACCTCAGCATGACCCTGGATGGCCGACAGCTGGAGGTCAGGGGGTTACAGTTCAACGCCGGGAAATTACAGCTCTCGGGTGATCTGAAAGGGCAGAATCTCGGCACCGCACCCGCATTCGACGGAAACCTCAGACTGGCAGAGTTAGATCTGCGCCAGTGGCTGATCGACCAGGGGCTTCCCGTCCCGGTCACCACGGATCCAGCCGTACTGACCCGGGTCAGCGCCCAGGCGGCATTGAAGGTGAAGGCCGGGGTGACGCATATTGAACCGCTCGAGATACAGCTGGATGAGAGTCGGCTCGATGGCTCAGTGAAGCTGCAGGGCGCCGCGATCGGTTTCAACCTGAAACTGGATGAGATCGATCTGGATCGGTACCTGCCGCCACCAGAAGAGAAGGGTGAGGCCACTCCGGCCACCGATCCCAAACCTGCCGCTGCCAGTGGCGCCGAAAAAAATGAGGCACTGCTGCCGGTAGAGACCCTGCGTCAGCTGGACCTGAACGGGGTGCTCAGTATCGGCAGGATCCGGGTCATGAAACTGCTGGCGGAAGAGATAGATCTGACTGTGAAAGCCAGCGAGGGCCATCTGAGCCTGGATAAACAGATAAAAAGATTTTACCAGGGAAGTTACAAAGGCAGCCTGGGGCTGGACGTAAGGGGCAAGGTGCCGCTGATCAACGTGGGCAGCGCGGGCAGTGGGATTGTGATCGGTCCGTTGCTCAAGGACCTTTCGGGAGAGGATCGGCTGACCGGGAAAGGGCGCTTCGATGCCAGGCTCAAAACCCGGGGCAACAGCGTCGAAGCCATCAAGGCGGCGTTGGGTGGGAAGCTGAATTTCCGGTTTGAGGACGGGGCGGTAAAAGGGTTCAATCTTGCCAACACCATTCGGGAGGCGAAAGCCCGCTTTAAGGGTGAACCCCTGCCGCCGAGCAATGGGCCGGTACAAACCGACTTTTCTGAGATCAGCGCCTCGGCTGTCATTGACAAGGGTATTCTCGACAACCGGGATCTGCTGGCCAAATCCCCCTACCTGCGGGTGAACGGGGCAGGTCAGGTGAACCTGGTAAAGGAGACGCTGGACTATACTGTCAAAGTGGTTATCGTTAAAACCGCCAAAGGGAAGGGCGGAAAAGATCTGCAACAGCTGAAGGGAATACCGATTCCCATTCACCTGACCGGGTCCTATCTTTCCCCCAAACTTGATGTCGCGTGGGGTGAGGTATTGACGGGGACTCAGAAAGCGAAGCTGGAAGAGAAAAAAGAAAAATACCAGCAGAAACTCGAGAAGAAGCTGGAGAAAAAGTTGTTTAAATTGTTTAATTGAAGCGAGTCTGCTGTTTGAGAAGTATCTGCTGAACCCTTACTATAATGTATGGGGTCCCTGTCAGGGTGGCAGTGATTGAAACAGTAACTTTTCGATAAGCCCGGGCAGGAATCTAAAAAGGTAGGGTGGATCAAGCGGAGCGGATCCACCGGGCCTGTTTGCCAAGGGTTATTGAGAAAAATTAACGGCGGGATAATTAGGGAGATCATCACATGTCCAAGAAAGGTTTACTCAAGTTGTCAGCAATGGCACTGGCGCTGGGGTTGATAACCGGCTGTGCCACCACCGACGAACTGAACGCAGTGAAGGCCCAGGCGGCGAAAGCCCAGGAGACGGCAGATGCTGCACTGGCTGCCGCCAATGAAGCAAATGCCAATGCCGATGTCGCAAATGCACACGCGGAGGCTGCCATGGATGTGGGCAATGCAGCCCAGAGTGCAGCCGACAACTGCTCCGAACGCCGTGACAGAATGATGAAAAAGGCGATGGCCAAGTAGGCTTCACCCGGCCAGAAAACCCCGGCAGTCGCTGCAGCGGTTGCCGGGGTTTTTTTTATCTGCTTTGCTCGTTCAGCGTGGGAACCGCAAAACGGCTGCCCTGTGCACCACTCCTGGCCATTGTCACGGGAACAGGGTACCCCAGATGCTCGACGACCGCCTCTTTGAGGTTGTCCCAGTCCGGTTCGAACTTCCGTCCTTTTAAGCTGGCGACCACGGCACTGACCAATGGTGTGAGATTGATCACTGCCTGGCTGCCCGGTTCGGTCAGCGGCGAATGTGCCTCGATCAACAATGCCCCACCCGCCCAGCCCGTCTTATAGGGGAGATCGACGATATTGATCGATGTGCCGACGGGGAGCCTGGGGAACAGGGCAGCGATGTCTTCCGGGTAGAGCCGAATGCAGCCGTGACTGACTCGCATGCCCACTCCGTAAGGCTTGTTGGTGCCATGCAGCAGGTATCCCGGCATGCTCAAATAGACGGCGTAATCACCGAGCGGATTGTCCGGTCCCGCCTCGATGACAAGGGGCAGCGGAGTGCCCGCTGCTTCAGCCTCCCGTCGGATAGACTCTGGTGGGCGCCAGGCGGGGTTTTTCCGCTTGCGTACAACCCGGGCACTGCCGGTGGGTGTTGACCATCCCTCCCGGCCGATGCCCAGGGGGTGAGTGATGACCCGGTTCTCTCCCTTCGGATAGTAGTAGAGCCGCATTTCCGGTAGATTGATGACCACCCCCTTCCGCGGGGTGGGAGGCAGAATATGGCGTGTGGGCACCAGGACCTCGGTGCCTTCTCCCGGGAGCCAGGGGTCGATCCCGGGGTTGGCATCGACCAGTTCCTGGTAACCCAGGTCATAGGTCCGGGCGATATCCGAGAAGGTGTCCGCATAGTGGGCGGTGACCGACTGGACCTCCCCCACCACGTCTTCTCCCGGTGGTGGGAGCGGAAAGCTGGTGGCGCTGCCCTGGAGCGGAAGCCACAGCAGGGAGAGCCGAAAGGCGCCGGTCACCAGCGCCCGCAGCCCTGAGAATCGGGAGCGGATGAGAGTTTGTAGCATGAGGCGATGGTAACCGAGCAGGTGGAGTCAGTGCCAGAAAGATCGACACGAGTGGACAGGGATCTATTCCGTCACCGGGTATTGGCATGGTACCGGCTGTCAGGGCGCAAGGATCTGCCCTGGCAAAGGCAAACCACGCCTTACCGGGTATGGGTCTCCGAGATCATGCTGCAGCAGACCCAGGTGAAGAGTGTCATTCCCTACTTCCAGCGGTTCATGGAGCAATTCCCCACGCTGCAGCAGCTGGCCGATGCCTCACTGGACCAGGTGCTTCACCACTGGTCCGGCCTGGGTTACTACGCGCGCGCCAGAAATCTCCACCGGGCAGCCGGAGAGATCCAGTCACGGTACGGGGGTAAATTTCCGCAGGATTACGAACGGGTAGTAGCACTGCCGGGTATCGGACGTTCGACCGCCGGGGCCATTCTGTCGCTCTCCCTGGGAAAACCGCATGCCATCCTGGATGGCAATGTGAAACGGGTGCTTACGCGCTGCTTTGCGCTGGTGGGGTGGACCGGCCAGGCCGCCGTTCAGAGGCAACTGTGGCAACTGGCGGAGCGGCTGACGCCGATAGAGCAGGTCAGGGCCTACAATCAGGCGATGATGGATCTGGGTGCCACGATCTGTACCCGTTCCGCTCCGTCCTGCAGCCACTGTCCGTTGGCGGCAGCCTGTCAAGCGAGAGAGGAGGGAAACCCTACCGCCTACCCGACACCCAGGCGACGCGCACCGCTGCCCGTAAAAGCGCTCCAGATGCTGTTGCTGCTGGACGAAAACAACGCTGTGCTGCTCGAGCGCCGTCCTCCCAGCGGTATCTGGGGAGGTCTCTGGTGTCCGCCGGAGTGTGTACTCACTATCGCGCCAGAGCAGTGGTGCAAAAGCTATCTTGGGTCTGAAGGGCAGGTAATCGAGCAGTGGCCGGTACGCCGACACACCTTCTCCCATTTTCACCTGGATTTGACCCCGGTCGTCATCCGTTTGAAAAACACCACAGGATGTGTGATGGATGGAGATTGTCGAGTCTGGTATAACACCGCAAAACCCGATGCTCGCGGACTGGCAGCGCCCGTGGCGCGCCTGATCGGCGAGTTGAAAGAGCACCTGACAGGAGAAACCGGATGAGTCGTACCGTAAACTGCGTGAAACTAAACAAAGAGTCCGAAGGACTGGATCGTCTCCCATACCCCGGCGAACTGGGTCAGCGGGTGTTCGATAACGTCTCCAAGCAAGCGTGGCAGATGTGGCTTCAGCACCAGACCATGTTGATCAACGAATACCGCCTCAGCCCGATTGATCCAAAATCGAGAAAATTCCTGGAAGAGCAGATGGATAAGTTTTTCTTCGGAGAAGGTGCGGATACGCCCCCGGAATTCAATCCTCAGGCCTGAGATTGCCCCGTCCCTCTTGACTCCAGAGCCGCAGCCCGTTTTAATACGCATCTCTTCTTGAAGGCCAGGTAGCTCAGTCGGTAGAGCAGGGGACTGAAAATCCCCGTGTCCTTGGTTCGATTCCGAGCCTGGCCACCATCTTCATATAAAACATAGAGTTACAAAACCATAGTAACTCTAATGTTTTCGCGCAGTTTTAGCGCACTACGCGTTTGCCGCTACATACGATATAACCTTATTACGAGGTGCGTATGGAAAGTGCGGATTCAGGTTCAAAGAAGGTCAAAATAACCCCCCTAGATACGACAGAGCGCAAGCTATGTGGCGGTGATGTCGTATTGTTCAGACGCAAAGGCTCCAAGCGCTGGCAGGCGCGTATTAGAAGAAGCACAGGACGCTGGGTTACATTCAGCACTGGCCAGAAGGACATAGAGGCTGCCAAAGAAGCAGCAGAGAACAGATACAGAGACATCAAATATGCTCAGAAGATGGGCAGAGTTGATGTAACAAGAAGATTCCGCAGTGTCTGCCAGCAGTGCGCGAAAGAGCTTTACGAAGAGACAGAGCGAACACAGAGAGAACTGCCAAAGGATCTGGCACAGGTCATTGAC
>JAUUYI010000031.1 GCA_030590525.1 Sedimenticola sp.
CTCAAACTGGCGTACCAGATAGTTGTAATGCTGTCCCTGGATCAGCGGCATGTACTCTTTTTCGATACCCTCCCCGTTTCTACCGTGGCAATCCACGCAGTTCTCTTCATACAGCTTCTTGCCGTGATCCAGGTCCGTACCGGGGCCGAGACCGTTATCGTGCGTCATCGGCAGGCGCGCCAGATAGGCCGCCACGTCGGCGAACTCCTGCAACTGCAGGTTCTTCAAAAGAGTGAAGGGAAGCATGGTGGGGGTGTCCCGGTTACGGGCCAGGATATCCGCGAGCTGCTTGATGATTACCGTAGAATGTTGTCCAGCTACCTGTGGATAATATCCATCCGCAGTCCCCCAGCCTTCCGGCATGTGGCAGACTGCGCACAACCGATAGACTTTTCGGCCGTTGTCGATATCCGGGGTCAGGTGGATGGCCTCTTCGACCTGTTTCACGACCTGGTTGGTACCCTGATCCGCGGCGGGCTGGCCTATCATCAGCAGACAGGTAAGCGTTACACCCAAGATATGTCGTACCATCCTCATCACCTCGGTAATTGAAATTATATTTAGTATAGTAAACATAACCCACCTATTCTCTGGAAACCCAGCCGAAAAGGCTGGGATACACTCATGTCGATCAGACCACCAAATCGAGACGGGACAAAATCGTTTGACATGTCGCGTATGGCTGAAAAGGGCGCGTGACTGCCGTTGATGAGAGTATTCCCACAAATCTACTGTGAAATTACCTGGCACCTGGCCCGAAATGGCCTGAGTCGGCCAGGAACAGACATTCAGGACCACTGTTGCGGGTTGGGCCTTTGGGCCATAGCCAAAGCGGCTCGCTCGAAATCTTGCCAAATTTTGCCAAGGTGGCATACTTAGGACCATGAGTACGATGAACATCTCTCTTCCCGAAGGGCTTAAGTCCTTCATTGATGAGCAAGTCACCAAACGGGGTTATGGCACCGTAAGTGAGTACATGCGTGATCTGATTCGCAAGGATCAGGAACGTGCGCAGCTGCGGGATCTGCTGCTGATGGGGGCCACCTCTGTCCCGAGTGGTATGGCCGATGAGACCTACTTCGAGGGTCTGCGTAACCGCGCTCGCCAATAAGCCGCCAAGTGGGTGGCAAGCCTCTCATCCGCCGCCGCCTGGCAGACCAGGATATCTTAGATGCCGTTGATTACTACCGGCAGGAGTCAGGCGAGGCCATAGCGTTAGGGTTCGTCGATGCTCTTGAAAAGGCGTTTCGGCACATCTCCCGTCACCCGGCTACCGGATCTCCTCGCTATGCGGTTGAGCTCGATCTGCCGGACCTCCGTTGTTGGCCGATGAAGCGCTACCCCTATTTGATTTTCTATATCGAAGAGGAAGACCATATCGACGTATGGCGAGTCCTGCATAGCCAGAGAGACATCCCCGCCTGGCTGCGCGAATAAGCTCACATCAAGGCTCAGGACACAGATTAGTCTGCTTCTGTTACTTTCCAACCGATATCACCTGTTTTAAAGGAAATTTGACAGTTTGCTTGATGAGGTTGTGAATGGCCGGAGTGGGCACAAAGCAGGCATCGATTGAATCTCTCAAAAACGGTCCTTTTTGAGAGACCCCGCCCTACCCCTCGAAACCCCCAAAAACACCTCTCAAAACTATCTCTCGAAATACTCTCTCTTCTCGTTTACTCTTTTACGGAAATCGAGAGACAAAAGGAGCGGATATGGCCATCGAGGCGTTCAAGGAGATCGATTTCACCCTTCCAAAGAAGGATCGGCTCAAGATAGCCCGCCAGATCGGGACGGCATGTGGCAACGCCTGGTACGAACATGAGGGAGACAGGCCTCTACTCGATAACCGTTACTACCCGGATGAGATCGATGGCTGGTCATCCCGTGCAAAGGAGGCCTGGCGGCAGGGAGCACTTGGCGCCTGGCTGGACCGAAAAGACGGGGCGACCAAGAAGAAACCGGCCTCCCCTGCTTCCAAGACAATCCTCATAGGCTACCAGCGAGTCTCTACCGACGATCAGCATCTGCACCTGCAGCGGGATGCCCTCCTCACGACCGGCGTGAATCCGGACAGGATCTACGAGGACAAGCTCTCCGGCGCCAAGACCAACCGGCCGGGGCTGGAGCACGCCATCCGTGCAGCCCGGAAGGGCGATGTGCTGATGGTGTGGCGCCTCGACCACCTGGCCCGGTCACTGAAAGACTTGATCCACCTTGCCGAGCGCCTGGAGGAGAAAGGAGTCGGGCTGCGTAGTCTTCAGGAGCAGATCGATACCACCAGCGCGGCCGGTCGGCTCTTCTTCCACATGATGGGGGCACTGGCCGAGTTCGAGCGTAACCTGATACGGGAGCGGACCCGGGCCGGTCTCGATGCTGCCAGGCGTCGCGGGAAAAAGCCGGGGCGGAAACGGAAGCTCGGGGAGCAGGATCTGGTGGCGGCCAAGGCGTTGCTCGCGGATGAGAGCATTACGGTTGTAGAGGTGGCGGAGCGGTTGGGGGTGTCGCCGGCTACGTTGTATCGGGAGCTGCCTGGGGGACGGGGTGGGGTTGAATGAACTGGAGCAAATACCAAAAATATGGAACCTCAGTAGGATATGCTTTTGGGCCGATATTCGTGGTGAGCAGTTTTCTGCTTGCGATGGGTTTTCTCTATATGAGCATTGCTGGCTATGTACTTTCAGTCATATCCATAGCTACCATGTTTTTTTTTGACAAAATGGTAGGCAAAGAAAAATCAAGGGCGCTATATGAAGAGCACATAAAAAAGAGGCAGGATTTTGAAGAAGAGCTTGCTGATATAGCTGAACGGGAATCAAACGAGGAAACGGTGACTGATATAGCCGAATTGGATAAGGAACTTAAGCGACTGCTTGAGTTATATGGTCAGGATATTAAAGGGCCAAATGGTAAGAGAGCTATTCTTTAGCGGTGAGCTGAAAGGGGCGAGACGTTGATGATGGCATTACGATTGTAGAGGTGGCTGAGCGTTTGGGTGCGTCGCCGGATACGCTGTATCGGGAGTTGCCTGGGGACTGAGTCGTCACAGATGATGGATCGATTGAAAAATATCAAGTCTTTGGTGCCAGAATCCGCCGCTGGCACAGACAGTGAAGTATTGGAGGGGTGGGTGTCTTTAAATAAAAGATGGATGTTATTTTTTGCGGTGTTGGTAGTTGGTGCATTCCAACTGTCAACTCTCTCTGGTTGTGCTAACAAGCTGAACAAAACACCCGATGATGAGAGCGCTGAAGTGGATAAGGCACGCCTAGCTCTAGCATCCGGTGACCTTGAGCAAGGGCTGGCCTTGTTGAATGAGGCTATAAGCAAAGATCCTGACAATGTTCTGGCACTGGTCTTACGAGGGGCGCTGGAGCGGCAGTTGAAACAGACCAAGCAGGCTCTTAGCGACTTCGATATGGCGTTGGAGCTCGACCCAGGCAACCAGCAGGCGTTGCTGGGGAGAACCGCGGTCTATCTTGAAAAGAGAGATTTTGAAGCGGCTGACAAGGATCTCGAACAGTTGTCAAAGCGTGCATCCGGGAGTCATCTCGTGCTGTACCTGAAGGCCGTTACTGCCTTTCAGCAAGGTAAATACAGTGAGGCTGTAGAGAGTGTGCAGCAGGTACTCCAGTCACTGCCTAATCACACCCAGAGTCAGTTGATCTACGGTGCCATAAAATATTTCCAGAGTCACTATGCAATTGCTGATGAATACCTGACACGAGCGAATTCCGCCAGACCGAATGATCTCGCTACTATCAAGCTGTTGGCGGCAACCAGAATGAAACTGGGTCAGCCTGATCGGGCGATTCAAGTACTGGAACCCGCAGTAAAGAGCGCATCTGATGATCCACAGATGATGGCCATGCTTGGAAACAGCTACTTGAAGGTGGGGCGCTTCCAGGAGGGGTCGGATATGCTTACCAAGGCAGTGGAACTGGCACCCGACCTGGCCTCATTGAGAACTCAGCTGGCACTGGGACTCCTGGCCAAAGGTGATACCAGCGGGGCGATCAGCGAAGCCCGCTCCGCAGTCGATCTGGATCAGGATATGATACAGGCCGATGTGTTATTGGTACTCTCATACCTGCGGAAGGGGGAGGCTGAACAAGCGATAAAGGCAGCTCAGTCTCTGGAACAGCGAATGCCAAACAACCCGTTCGCTTTCAATCTTACCGGCCTTGCCTATCTAGCTTCAGGAGAATTAGAAAAGGCCAGGGAACGCTTTGAGAAGGCGCTGCAAATCGACCCTACATTCGTTTCTGCTACCAACAATCTGACACGAATAAAGGCTATGACAGGAGTCAAACTCGAATGATTCATGAATTATATCGTTCAGAAGGAGCGGTTTTGTTCGAGGCAGCCACTGAGTAACCCTCAATCCCCCCAGAAATCCTTGAACCGATCCGGCGCCAGCTCGGTGTACCACACCGTATGCTGAATATTCTTATGCCCCAGATAATGCTGGATCGCCCGCGTATCATGCCCATCATTCGCCAGCTTGAACCCGCAGGCATGGCGCAGCATGTGGGGGTGGGCAGGAAAGCCGAGGCCGGCCTCCCGCCCTGCCCTGGCGATCAGCTTGCGGACGGCTGAGTCTGTCATCGGACCCTTCCGTTCGGTGACGAACGCATACTGGGTCGCCGGGTAGTCCCGCTTCAGCCGGCGCAACGCCCGGATCTCGGTGCCGCCCAGGGGATGGGTGCTGGGGGTGCCGTTCTTTCTCCTATTGATATGGATGAGTCCCGCATCGAGGTCCACCTGGTCCCAGCGCAGGGCGATCAGCTCAGAGACCCGCAGGCCATGGCGGTGGGTGACGAGGACCAGAGTCCTGTCGCGGTGACCGTGCCGGCCCGGTTTGCCGGCAGTGGATAACAACTTATCCACTTCACCCGGCGTCAGGTGCTCCCGGCTGCGGACATCGGCGTTCCTTGCTTTCCGAAACTCTTGTGGGTTGGTGCTGAGCTTGCGAAGCCCAACACAGAATTTGCACCGAAATGTTGGGCTTCGTTCCTCAGCGCCAACCTACACTATGCACGTTGGTATCAATGCATTATCCACGAGACCAGGATGTCTGACCATGCTCATAGGCCCCGCTCCTCCTGGGGTCAAGTGTAGCTACTTTCCCGAAAAGGGTCATATTCGGGAAAGTCAGAAATGAGATAGCCAACTGTAACGAGTACGCTTGTATGTCTGCTACAGACATACAAGACGTGTCCCACACGAATATTCCGTCTCGGCCCGAGAAGTTAACCCACCCTGTTACTCCTCGCAGGACTCCATCTCCTTGCCAAGACTAACCGGCTATGCCTGGAGAGCACGCGATCCCTATTGCCGAGCGCCTGGAGGAGAAGGGAGTCGGGTTGCGGAGCATCCTGGAGCAGATTGATGCTACCAGCGTGGCCGGGCGGCTCTTCTTTCACATGATGGAGGCCTTGACAGAGTTTGAAGGTGGGTTAATTTTGCACCCAACACAAAAAGCCCCGCCGAGGCGGGGCTTTCTGTTTACTACGGGTAAAGCCAGGCGATGATTACATCATACCGCCCATGCCACCCATACCGCCCATGTCACCCATACCACCGCCCATGCCACCACCGGCGGCCTCATCCTTGGGCTCCTCGGCCACCATGGCCTCGGTGGTGATCATCAGGGTCGCCACGGAGGCGGCGTTCTGCAGTGCAAAGCGAGTCACCTTGGTGGGATCCAGAATACCCATCTCCACCAGGTTGCCGTACTCGCCATTGGCGGCATTGAAGCCGAAGTCACCTTCGCCCTCGAGCACCCGGTTCAGCACCACCGAAGGCTCACCACCTGCGTTGGCGACAATCTGGCGCAGAGGCTCTTCCAGGGAACGGGCGGCGATGGTGACACCCACCTCCTGGTCGTGATTGTCGACCTTCAGATCCTTCAGCGCTGACAGGACACGCACCAGGGCGACGCCGCCGCCGGCCACGATACCCTCTTCCACCGCCGCACGGGTCGCGTGCAGGGCATCTTCCACCCGGGCCTTCTTCTCTTTCATCTCCATCTCGGTGGCAGCACCCACCTTGATCACAGCCACACCACCGGCCAGCTTGGCCACCCGCTCCTGCAGCTTCTCACGATCATAGTCAGAGCTGGTATCCTCGATCTGGGCACGGACCTGCTCTACCCGGGCCTTGATGTCGCCCGCGGAACCGGCGCCGTCGATGAGGATGGTCTCCTCTTTGGTGATCTGCACCTTCTTGGCAGTGCCCAGATCGTTCAGGGAGGCCTTCTCCAGGGTCAGGCCCACCTCTTCGGAGATCACGGTGCCGCCGGTGAGGATGGCGATATCCTGCAGCATGGCCTTGCGGCGATCACCGAAGCCCGGCGCCTTGACCGCACACACCTTGACGATGCCGCGGATGGTATTGACCACCAGGGTGGCCAGGGCCTCGCCCTCTACGTCCTCGGCAATGATCAGCAGGGGCTTACCCGCCTTGGCCACCGCCTCCAGTACCGGGAGCATGTCGCGGATATTGGAGATCTTCTTGTCGTGCAGCAGGATATAAGGTTCCTCGATATCTACGCTCATGCTCTGCTGATTGTTGACGAAATAGGGGGATAGGTAGCCGCGATCGAACTGCATGCCCTCGACCACATCCAACTCGTTCTCCAGCGTGGAGCCCTCTTCCACGGTGATGACGCCCTCCTTGCCCACCTTCTGCATCGCCTCGGCGATGATGTTACCGATGTTGGTGTCGCTGTTGGCGGAGATGGTACCCACCTGGGCGATCGCCTTGTCATCGGCGCAGGGGACGGACAGGTCACCCAGTTTAGCCACAACAACTTCCACGGCCTTATCCATGCCACGCTTCAGATCCATGGGGTTCATGCCGGCAGCAACCGCCTTCAGGCCTTCACGCACCATGGCCTGCGCCAGCACGGTAGCAGTGGTGGTACCGTCGCCGGCCACATCGGAGGTATGAGAAGCGACCTCTTTCACCATCTGCGCACCCATATTCTCGAACTTGTCGGACAGCTCGATCTCCTTGGCTACAGAGACACCATCCTTGGTGATGGTGGGGGCACCAAAGCTCTTCTCCAGCACCACGTTACGGCCCTTGGGACCCAGGGTCACCTTGACCGCATTGGCCAGGACGTTGACACCTGCCAGCATTCTCTGGCGGGCATCGTCAGCAAATCTCACTTCTTTTGCACTCATCGTCTATATCCTTAAAAAATCTTTTGGTGATAGCTTCTCAACGCCAGGCGCCCGCTCCAGCCACTTCAGCTGAGGCCGGGGGCCCCTGGACCGGGGGTCATCCAGGCACTCAGCCCTCGACCACACCCATGATGTCTTCTTCGCGCAGCACCAGCAGTTCCTCACCACCGATCTTCACTTCGGTGCCGGAGTACTTGCCAAACAGCACCTTGTCGCCAATCTTGACATCCACGGGGCGAACATCACCGTTGCTGAGAACCTTGCCATTGCCGACAGCCAGAACCTCGCCCTGAATCGGCTTCTCGGTAGCATTGTCGGGAAGTACGATTCCACCGGGACTGGTACGCTCTTCTTCCATACGACGAACGACCACACGGTCGTGCAGTGGACGAATATTCATCTACTGGTTTCTCCTGATCTATTGAGTAATGAATCAAAATGCTCTGCTATGTTATCCGGGAGGCGCTACGTTGTTAGCACTCACCCTGACTGAGTGCTAATGATAGGGGCGAAATCCAGAGAGTCAAGAGAGGCGCAGGAATTTTTTTGTGGCTAGCCCGCATTTCTCACCAAGGGGCGAGATGGTCGCGCAGAGATTTGGATTCACAAGGGATTTTCCGAAGGAGCGGAATACGGGCTGTATTTCTGACTGAGGAAAATTTCTTGTGGATTCAAAGATCAAGCGAGGGCTCGTCGTCCTGGTGAGAAATGCGGGCTAGAGGCCCGGGCAGCAGCATTTGGGACAGAGCCGACTCCGGTTAATCTGACAAAGTAGAATCAGGAAGAAACCTGCAGGTGGTCGTTGTAACGTTCCATCAGGTAGCAGAGACAGTCCTGCCGCACCACCCGGTGATCTTTGGTCAACATGGAGGGCATCACTGGCACGCGCAGACGCAACTCGCCATCCTCCACCGAAAAATAACGTTCCGACACATCCTGCCCCTGCTCATCGCAGGCGGTCAGGCTGATACCGTTCTGTCCGCTCACCCGCCCCAAGGTGGTGCCGCGAGGCAGTTCCTGGAAATTGAGGTGATCCAGATCTTCCGCCAGCGCGATATCCACCCCGTCCTCACCAAAACCGAAACTCACGGTTTCCGGCACCTTGACGATGGCCACCGTATGGAACAGATCGATATCCTGCTCTGCCACCGGGTGTTCGGGGTGCTTCGCCAGGTGCAGGCAGGCGTTCAGGTAGTCCCTCGCATGCTCCACTCCATACTCCTGCCCCACCTTTCCGCACTCCAGGGTCACTGCCGGACAGTATTTGGACATAGCCAGGGACTGCACCCCGCAGGGGCGAATGAAATAGACCACGGTCCGCCCGAACAGGGTGGCCAGATGCAGGAAGCGGTGATCAATGACGTTGACACAGGCATAGTGAGGGTTCAGACCGGTATTGTTGTGCACATCCACGCTGGCGAACACCCCGCGCTGGAGCATGCTGTCCACCACCTGCCGCATCATCCCATGCTCAGGGGTACCGCTGTCTTCACACCCCGGCCAGACCCGGTTGTAGTCCGGCTGGCCATCCAGCCGCCGCAGCCCCACCGTCGCCGCCGAGACATTGCTGATGAACAGGCTCAGGGACCGGGGCAACTCCTGACCACCGGTGATATAGGGCACCAGTAACTGCCGCACGGCCTCCCAACCGGTTGTCTCATTGCCGTGCATCAGCACCGACACCAGTAACGGCGGCTCCCGGCGACCCTTCAGATGCACCAGAGTCGGGCGCTCCAGCGCCGATTCCAGCCGGGGGGCGTCCAGCTCCAGCAGCCCGGAGGGGATATAGTCGAGTTCCTGCAACATGCTCTGTTCAGCCAGTTAGCTTGAGTAAGTAACCGTTCACGGGGTCAATAGACGTGCAACCGCGGATTGGCGCGGTTGAGACTTCGGTAACTATTCAGCTTGCCCCATGGTCGCCACTCAGTGCTGAATCCCAGGCATGCTGAAGAGTTACAAGACTTCAGCGATTATACGCCCCATTCATGCACCGGCCGCCCGCTTTCCTGGCGCTCTATATAGGCCTCGGTGAGTGCGGCCATGTCCGCCCCGTGACGCGCCACCCAGGCCCGCTGCCAACCGGCCCCGTTGCGACCAGTCTCGATGCGGCCGGCGATGAAGCCCAGCCAGTAGTCGGCCTCTTCCCGATCGATACCGAGAGACGCCAGACCCTGATGAGCCAGCGGCAGCAACTGTTCCCGGCACAACTCCTTCATGCTGCCCCGCCGGCCATTCAACCACTCCACTTCAGCATTCATGCTATGGCGGGCCGCACGGTAGAAGTTCTCTTTCGCCAGGGCAAACGGCAGATGCTGCTCAGGCGGTTCATCCTGCTCCGCCAGCGCACAGGTCATGCCAAAGTAGAAGGCCGCGTTGGCGATGGAGTCCACCACCGAAGGACCCGCAGGCAGCACTCGATGCTCGATACGGATATGGGGCTCACCGCCCTCATCGAAACCGATCAGGGGCCGGTTCCAGCGCCAGATAGTGCCGTTGTGCAATCGCAGATGGGCGAGGGCCTCCCGCGGCTCATCCATCAACTGGGGAAGGAGCACCGGATAGCGGGTCAGGTTGGCCTCAAAACATTCGAGAATCGTCGTCGCATAGCGTATGCCGAAACTGACCCGCTTGGTCAGATCGCTCTCACCCACCTTTACCGATTGCTCGAACAGGGGAATGCGGGTCTCGTCCCAGAGATCAGCGCCAAACAGGTAGGGGGAGTTGGCGCCCACCCCCACCATGGGTGCAGAAACTATCTTGGAGGCGTTGTAGTAACGTGCCGCCCGCTCCGGATCAACCTTCAGATGGATCTGAAATGAGGTGGTCGCCGACTCCAGCATCACATCCTGATGCGTGCTGCTGACCCGTTCCCGCCCTTCGATCTCGAGCAATACGGGCGCCCCTTTCCGCAACCGGGCCAGTTGCTCATCCAATGCACGGTAGCGCTGCATGGAGGACATATTGGCTTCGGTGAGGTCCATCTCTGTCACCGTCGGCAGTATACCCACCATCGCCATCTTCGCACCTACTCCAGCCGCCGCTCTGCCACATCGCTCCCAGGTGCTGCCCAGTTCGTTGGCCATCTGGCTGAGAGATGTTCCTTCCAGGTGCAGTGGACTGCTGTTCAACTCCAGATTGAAGAGAGCCAGCTCGGGCACCACCAGAGGGTCCTTCAAGTGAGCCAGCAGTTCCCGATTCAAGGGTGCAGGTCTGGCATGCCCGTCCACCAGCCAGGCCTCCATCTCGAATCCCCCCACATGATCCCGCCTGCTGGGAATAAGCCCTTCCTGCAACCATTGACTGAGGAGCCACGTCTCCTGTCGCAGACACTGGAAGAATCGCTCGAAATCCTGAGCGGTAAAATTTCTGTCCGTGATCTCCTGCCCCATGCCACCCTCTCAGCAGATACCCCGTAAGGGCCCCGGAAAAAATGAATCATCCCATCCTGCTTGTTTCTAAGCCCGGCTTCTGCGTTGCAGATTCAGTTACATAATCAATGATATGTGCCTTCATCTGCGCCTTGAATCTGGGCTGATATCCTGCGCATTATGGGACAATTCATTATTTCCGCGGCCCTAACATACGATCCAGCTCACTCAACCGCGCGGGTGTTCCCACATCTACCCAGTGTCCAACCAGTCGCTCACCACTCACTTTCGACCGGGCCATGGCTTTCCGGAGCAGTGGTGCCAGCGGAAAAGCGCCGGGGCTCCGCCCCTGGAACAGCGCCTTGCGATAGACACCGATCCCACTGAAGGTGAGCCGCATGCCCGCCCCCTCACAAACCAGGCCATCCTGGAGGGCAAAATCACCGGCCGGATGGTATTCCGGGTTGGCCACTAACAACAGATGCGCAGACATGCCCCCGGAGACCCTGGCCCTGGAGAGATCATAATCCGTCCAGACATCACCGTTAATCACCAGAAAAGGCGCTTGTCCCAGCAGCGGCAAGGCATTGAAGATCCCTCCCCCCGTTTCCAGGGCACCTGGCGGTTCCGGCGAATAGCGGATGCGGAGCCCCCAGTGGCTGCCATCCCCCAGGGCGCGTTCGATCATCCACCCCAGGTAGGCATGATTGATCACCACCTGCCTGAAACCCGCTCGAGCCAGCGCCTCCAGGTGGTAATGAATCAGAGGTTTCCCCGCTACCTCCAGCAGCGGCTTAGGCCGGGTATCGGTCAGAGGGCGCATTCGTTCACCGCGCCCTGCTGCCAGTATCATAGCCTGGACAGGCCTCTGTTCGGTCATCTATCAATCCATATACCTGCCGTACCGGCAGTGTTGCATTTTTTTGGACATGACTCAAACAGTTGCGATGCAGAAACAGCGCGGGGCATGTTCTCCAGCCACACCGACCCAGTAACAGAAAAAGCCGCCCCGTCAGTTGGCAGTGGCGGCTTTCTCCAGTACCAGGCCGAAGCAGTGGTCAGCGACGCATGGCGTCGAAGAACTCGCTGTTGGTCTTGGTGCTCTTCAGCTTGTCGTACAGGA
>JAUUYI010000223.1 GCA_030590525.1 Sedimenticola sp.
AGGCAGGAATTTCAAATGTAGGGTGTATCAAGCGGAGCGGATACACCAGGCTAGGTCGCGTTGGTGGATCCGTCGCTACGCTCCTTGATCCACCCTACCCGTTTGCCCTGGGTTATTGAGAAGTTACGTCGCTTGCCGCCAACCTGTTGAGACTGGGAGATTAACCGGAGAGTAAATGCAGACTGTAGGGCGCTTCAGGGTCAGTAAAAAGCTAGGCCAAGGGAGCCAGGGGAGTGTCTGGCTCTGCCTGGATCCTGAGTTGCGGCGTCCGGTGGCGATCAAACTGCTCGATCGCCCGCTGGGTGCGCTCTCCTCCGGTGGGCGGGGTTTTCAACAGGAGGCGCAGGCTATCAGTCGTCTCCAGCATCCCAATATCGTCTCTATCTTTGATATTGGTCAGCATGCCGGCAGGCCTTACCTGGTGTTCGAGTACATCGAGGGGGAGTTGCTTTCCGAACTGCTGGCAAAGGGATCTCTGGCACTGCAACATGCTCTGGATCTGTTCGATGGTCTCCTCTCCGGGCTGGACCAGGTTCACCGCCAGGATCTGGTGCACCGGGATCTGAAACCTTCCAATATCATCATCAGCCGGGATGGCGTGCCGAAGATCATGGATTTCGGCATCGCACAGGCACTTACTGCCGACACCACTGGCGCGTCAACAAGAGTGGGCACACCGCGCTACATGGCCCCCGAGTATATCTCCGACGGAGAGACAGGAACCCACACGGATCTGTTTGCGATGGGGGCCATCCTGTTCGAGATGTTGACCGGCCGACGGGCGTTCGATGGAGAAGATCGGCGTGAGCTGTTGGGTAATATCCTGCACGCACCGGTAGCGGCACCTTCGACCATTAATCCTGAGGTGGATGAGCGACTGGATGCCATTGTACTCAAGGCACTGGAGAAGCGGGCAGCTGCACGTTATCAGAATGCGGGTGAGATGAGGTCAGCCCTGGCCGGGTACCGGGAGGTCGCTGATCAGGAGGGGAGCGAGGGAACAGCGGCCAAAGGCACCGTGGAATTCCTGTTGCGGCGGATGCAGCATAAGAGCGATTTTCCGGTCCTGTCGGAATCGATTCGGACCCTGAACCAGTTGGCGGCAGCCGAGGTGGAGGACATCGGCCGGCTCGCCGCTGTCATTACGCGTGACTTTTCCCTCACCAACAAAATTCTGAGGGTGGTGAACTCTGCCTATTACAGTCGTTTCGCGGGAAAGATAGGGACGATCAGCCGGGCCGTGGTGGTGCTGGGAATGAAGAGCATTCGCGCTATCGCTGCTTCACTGATCTTCTTTGAGCACTTGCACGACAAGACCCAGGCGTCCAGCCTGAAGGACGATATTGCCAGTGCTGTCTTCAGTGCCTCACTGGCAAAGCAGGCGGCAGAGGATGCCGGCATAGAGAATGTGGAAGAGTGCTTTCTCTGCACCATGTTGCACAATCTCGGCCGCATCCTGGTTACTTACTATCTGAATGAAGAGGGCAAGGAGGTCGAGCGCCTGGTGCGGCAGGAGGGATTGCGGTCGGAACAGGCGGAAAAGCGTGCGTTGGGGATGACGTTTGAGCAGATTGGTATCGCTATTGCGGGGCAGTGGAATTTTCCCTCAATCATCACGCATGGCATGGCCCGGATCGATCCGGCTGCTCCGGGTGACCTGAACAGCCTGGAGGTTAAGATGCGCCTGATCGCCAGCTTTTCCAACGAGGTGGCACAGGTACTGGGCCAGCAACCGGTCGCCGGTCAGCCGCCACAGGTACAGGGGGTGTTGAAGCGTTACCGGACGGGGCTGGCTATCAGCGAACGACGACTCGAGAGTATGCTGGCAGAAGCGCGGTCCCAGTTCCAGGATCTGACCGGAAGCCTCACCGTTGGTGGAAGAGGGAACGGTTTTATCCAGCGACTCAAGATGAACACCCGGACTTCACCGGAGGCAGAGGTGGAGGGAACGGATGCTGGTCTGACTCAGGCCCTGGGGTTGGTAACGGTCGGCCAGCAGGGAGTGGATTCAGATAGCAGAGCGGAGGATGCCTGCGGGCATACCTCGGAGGCGCTCCTGACAGCTGGATTGCAGGAGGTGAGTAGCATGTTGCTGGATGAAAAGGTTAACCTGAGCCAACTGTTCAACGTGGTGCTCGAGTCCATCTATCGGGGTATGGGCTTCCAGCGGGTACTGCTCTGCCTGCGGGATGTGGGGAGGCAGGAGATAGTGGCCAGAACCGGGTTTGGCGTGGATGATGAGCATTTTATGACCGGCTTCCGCTTTCCTGTCCGCTATAGCCCCAACGTGTTTCACGCTGCCCTGAAGAACGGAGTCGATCTGCATATCTCGGATACCCTCGATCCAAAGATCCAGGGGGACATTCCTTCCTGGTATCGAAAGATATCCAGCGCCGGTTCTTTCCTGATCTTTCCGTTGGTGGTGGCCGGGAAGCCACTGGGACTGATATATGCCGATCATCCGGCGCCCAATGGCATGGGCATCAGCGAAGGGGAGCTGAACCTGCTGAAGGCGTTGCGCAATCAGATCATTCTGGCATTCCGCTCCCGGTTTTGATTATTGTGGACCCCGCCCTGTTGAATCGGATGCTGGAAGTGATCAGTACCAACGAACTGGGGGCTAGCGCCCATTCTGTCAGCGGGGGGACGCCTGAGCCGGAGGCTGCTCTTTCTGCGGCAGCTGCTCCGCCCGGTCCTTCTGTACCCTCTCGATGTACTTCTTTGGCGTCACCATGGTACCCGTCTCCGGCTTCTTTTCCATCGCATAGTAAGCATAGATTACCACTGCGACCAGTGCGATAAAGACAACAGAGAAGGGTTTGATTTTCATCCTGGTAACCGTTTGTGCCAAAAAATCCTGGTCTCAAGCATATACCAGGATCGCATGGGATGCTTATCCCTCTCCCTCGCAGGTATAGATAGCGATAGTCAGCCCCTCAGGCTGATGATCGGCCATCCCTGCTTCGTGGCGTGGGCGGCCAGCCCTTCGTCCGGGTCCACCGCCACTGGTTTTTTCACCCGTTCCAGCAGCGGAATGTCGTTGTGGGAGTCGCTGTAGAAACTGCTTCCGGACAATCCCATACCGTTTTCCTCCAGCCACTGGGTCAGGCGTTGCACCTTTCCTTCCTGGAAGCTGGGCAGGCCGGCCACCTCGCCGGTATAGCGTCCATCCCGTATTTCGGGTTCGGTGGCGATCAGGTGGGGGATGCCGAGCAGTTCGGCGATCGGTGCGGTGATGAAGGCGTTGGTGGCGGTGATGATCATCAGGGTGTCACCGGCCCGCCGGTGCCTCTCTACCAGTTCCCTTGCCTTTGGCAGGATGATGGGTTCTATCCGTTCCCTTAGAAACCGATCCCGCCAAACCTGGAGCTCGGTCATTGGGTATTCGCTCAGGGGACGCAGGGAGAAACGGAGGAACTCGTGGATGTCGAGGGTTCCCTCGATATACTCCCGGAAGAAGCGCGCATTCTCCCGCTGGTAGAACTCCCCGTCTACGACACCGGCTTCAGCCAGAAAGATACCCCAGAGATAGTCAGAATCGCCGTCCAGTAAAGTATTGTCCAGATCAAAGATGGCCAGTGTCAAGATGGAAGCCCCTGTGTTTGGGGTGACATTCTACCCGATTCAGATAAACCCTGGGAGAATTCAGGTAGCCATCCGGTTGCCTGCATTGGTGAGATTATGAAAGAATCAAGCAAATAGTCAGAAAGCAGCAACAGGTTTTCAATTGATCGATTCCCAGGGTTACAGGCCCAACGTAGGCATTATCTTGTGCAACCAGCAGCGGCAGCTGTTCTGGGGGCGGCGGGTGGGTCAGAATGCCTGGCAGTTTCCCCAGGGGGGTATCAAGGAGCACGAGTCACCGGAGCAGGCGATGTTCCGGGAACTGGATGAAGAGGTGGGCCTGGAGTCGCATCAGGTGGAGATAATGGGGGTGACCGACGACTGGCTGCGTTATCGGTTGCCGAAGCGTTTTATCCGGCACAATTGCCAGCCACTCTGTATTGGTCAGAAGCAACGCTGGTTTCTGCTCCGGGTTCTGTGCAGTGAGACCGATTTCTGCCTCGATCACACCCCCAAGCCGGAGTTTGATAACTGGCGCTGGGTCAAATACTGGCAACCACTGCGCGAAGTGGTCTATTTCAAGCGCCAGGTCTATGGTCGGGCACTAAAGGAACTTGCACCGCTGCTATTTCCCGAAGGGGCACCCAACCGCTCCCGCACCAACTATCTGCGCCACAATAAAAGCAGGAACTAGGATAAAAACAGGACCCAGGACCCAGGACCCAGGATCGAGGAAAAAACCCATTTGATCCCCTCACCCTGTCCCTCTCCCGGGGGGAGAGGGGACCCGTTGTTGAAGATCTGGTTGGTAATTTAAGTCTCTCACGCTGCTATAT
>JAUUYI010000113.1 GCA_030590525.1 Sedimenticola sp.
AGGCAGGAATTTCAAATGTAGGGTGTATCAAGCGGAGCGGATACACCAGGCTAGGTCGCGTTGGTGGATCCGTCGCTACGCTCCTTGATCCACCCTACCCGTTTGCCCTGGGTTATTGAGAAGTTACCAGTAACCGTACCAGCCCCTGCCCTGGGTTATTGAGAAGTTACTATGTCAGGTTTTTTTACATCAGTGGCTACTATTTGGTTGCCATGATTGTTCAACCAATTGAAATTCCTTAAAAATTTGTGTATGGCTCGTATTTTGCATTAAATCTTTACAAATTACACTTGGCGCTTGCAATCTGAGTGGTGGGATTGGGGGAGAGTATGCGGTTGTTTATCCGGATGTTGCCTGAGGGGGTGAGTGAAGAGGAACTGTACCAGTTCGTACAGCAGGCTATACGTTCTCCCTGGTCACGGCTTTTTGGGAGAGGGGCACGCATCAAGTCCACCAATATTCTGCAAATCACAGACCAGGAGAGCCGGTCGGTGGAGTATCACGGGGTGGTCGATGTAGAGCCGATGAAATCGGCTCTGATGGCAGCCAGGCGACTGTGTCACTTGAAACTCCGAGGGAGCGAACTGGAGGTACGTCCGTACTACTATCGTTCCCGCAGTCACGATCGACGAGGTCAGGAACCGCTGGTAGAGGGGCTTACCATCCATAATCGTCGTTTGAGCGACAGGAGGAGACCCCGGCTGCAAAAAGAGCGTGTTCTGGTGGTTGGGAAGATGCGTGCCGGCACGCCGGGGATCATCCCGTTACTCGATGAAAGCCAGGTAGCGGGGGAGTTTTAGCGTTGTTCCTGTAAGTTGACTCAATAAATAGAGGGTATTTTTTACTTGATTTATTAGAATATTATAATATTATTACGAAATCTATTTAATATATCTGCCAGCCTGCCGTCATAGGGTTAGTGCATGTTTCAGGAACCTGGTGTTATGAATCGAACAACGGCTGAAAATTATCCCAGCTCACAGCATCTTAGTACTCAACAGCATCGCCTCGAGCTGGGGGGCGGACAATCAGGTGATTTTTCCAGATTGTCACCGAGCACGATCCGTCAGGTTCTGGATGGCTACCTGGACGATCTGGAGAGAGAGCTTTCTGAATCGGATACAGGCACCGATATCGGCCGTGTACAGGAGATGCTGCTGGAGATCGCTGGCTTTATCCGTTCAGGAACAGCAAAGGCCACTGAAGGAGAGTGCCTGTTTTTTCTCGAGCGGTTGATCGATCTTTATGGAAATGGTTTTTCCCAGGTAGGGAAAAATGCCTTCTCGGTGACCGCAGCGGACTATGCGGATGTGATCGAGGCGGTCAGCATCGAGTGTCCGACATACGACTACAGCCAGGCTGTGGGTCAGTTAATCTGCTACATGCAACAGCTGTTTGAATCGAGAAAAGGGAGCTGGATCACAATCTACGAACACATCGAATCGATGTCGAATTCGATCTCGGTGGTGCAGATTTTGAAGGATGTGTATTTACAGGAGATTCGGCAGTGGACAGATGAGGGCGTTGCCAATCTGTTTGGGATTGAGAGTGATCTTATCCGTGTTGCCCAGGCACTGGATGGGGAAATAGAGGGGTTGGAGACGTCTATCAAAGAGAAGCGCGCATCTCTTCCATGTGTCTCGAATACGGCCCAGAAGGCGGGCAGAAGGCAGGTCGTGGATATCCGGGAAAAGAGGGTGGAAAAAGAGATTGCTGTTTTACACCAGCAGATCGATCAGTTGATGGGGGAACGGCAGGGTAAAACGGAGATCGCCGCGCTCATCCAGTCCAATATTCAGGAATTTCAAACCAAGCTGAAGGAGATCCGGCGGGCCTACCTGCTGCGACTGGTCTGAAGCACAAGGAATCGCCTCCCTGTTTTTATAGCTCAAGTTTCGGAGTTCATTGCCATCTCTCCCTCAGGGAGAGGGTTGGGGTGAGGGGATCTGAAGTAACTTCTCAATAACTCAGGGTAGTTTCTCGTAGGGGGGATAAGCGTAGCGCATCCACCTTGGGTGTTGCGGCATACGGGCTGGCCAGTGGTGGATGCGCTACGCTTATCTCCCCTACAACGTCCGGGCTGCACGGACTTATTGAGAAGTTACGATCTGAAGCGCTAACGCTTTTAGTTATAACTTCAAACCCAGTGGGTTAGTCGGGTCTATCCCCTCCATGAACGGGCGTTTCCGTTCCTGGTGGGTGATCTGGTAGACCAGGCCGATCCAATTGGCGACGATACCCTCTGCCGTGTCATGCCAGGTATTGTCCAGGCTGCCGGCAATCAGTTTTTCCGGAAACTCCGGCTGCTCCAGCCCCTCCTGCAGCGCGTGCTGCAGATGCAACCGGTATTCATCGAGTATGGCCTTTTCCCGCAGTGGGAAAAAATGCTCCGGGAACGGGGGATACCCCGCCCTTTCCCCCACGGCATAGCGCTGCACCTCCCGTTTGTACTCTTTGAGCAGGCTGATCAGGTCGTACTCCGGATGACCCTGGAAATAGATCACCCGGAACCGGTCGGCACTGACGGCCAGGTGGACCCCGGCTTCCTCACTCTCGGCCAGCAGGTGCAGGCCGGCCTGCTCGAACTGGCGGCGGGTGATGCAGTTGAATCGCGAGTGGGGTACGTTGAACAGGGTGTTGACATCGTTGACCAGGGGGTGGGAGCGGTCGAGTACCCGGTGGTTGTAGACTCCCCAGCGCTTGGTGTCGAGGCGTTGCCGCTTCTGGCCGTGGCGATACTGCAGCAGTGCATGGGTGGCCAGGCAGGAGCAAAGGGTAGAGGTAATGTTTTCCAGCGCCCAGTCGATCACCTGCCCAAGGGGCTCCCAGAAGGGCTCTTGTGCCAGGTCCGGGTGGGTGACATTGGCGCCGGTGATGATCAGGGCATCCAGGCCATCTTTACGGATCTGTTCGAAGGGCTCGTAGTAAGTGTCGATATGCTGCCGGGCTTTCTCCCCTCTGGGCAGTTCATCCAGGGTAAAGGGGTGCACGTAGAACTGGGCAATGGGGTTACTCTCGCCCACCAGCCGGAAGAACTGGCGCTCGGTCGCCTCCAGTGCAGTATCCGGCATCATATTGAGCAGGCCGATATGCAGTTCACGGATATGCTGGTGGAGTGCCCGCCCCGTCTCCAGGATG
The DNA here is from genome assembly GCA_030590525.1 of Sedimenticola sp. Classification (GTDB taxonomy): domain Bacteria; phylum Pseudomonadota; class Gammaproteobacteria; order Chromatiales; family Chromatiaceae; genus JAUXBK01. Next base: position 3,139 of record JAUUYI010000113.1, read on the forward strand.
GTCTGGCCACTCTGGCGCAGGCGCTCGAAGGTGGGGAGTGCATTGTGTGCTACCAGTGGCATGTCAGTGGCTTCCGGGTTGTCGCGAGAGGGTCTGTTCCAGCAGATCGATGAAATCCGCCTGATCCCGTACCTGGCTTACCTCATGTGAGGTGACGGTGTAGCCGTGAGGGGCTGCGATGGCCTCATAACGGGGAATTCGGGAACGGAACAGGCGTGGAAAGATCCACCGGGTAAATTCGTCCGGGTCCATCTCAGCTGCGTATTGGTGCCCCTGCTCTCCAAGGTAGGCTGTGATCTGCTCTGTCAGGAAGCCGGGACGGAAGTAGAGGGGTTTTGGTGCGTGCTGGGCACGCCGGATCAACTCTGTTTCCTGCTCCGGGCGGGTAACCTTGATATAGAGGATCAGTGTGTGGCGGGCCAGCAGTTCGATCACGGCCGGCTCTTCCAGGTCGCACAGGCTGCCGGCCACGTCGTTTACCAGATGCTGGTATCCATAGATCTCCTGCGCCTTACGGATGAACAGCGGGATGTCGTTTACCGCAGCGATCTCCGCCTGCCGATAGAGTGCCTGGCGGCGCCTGAATTCCTCCAGGGGCACACCGCTCAGCTCCGGGTTGCCGAGTTTTCCCACGAAACTGAGCACCGCACCCAGGTCGTCCACCTTGATATTGTTGCGGAAGTAGATCCAGTCTTTGCGCAACAGGTCGCGCAGAAACGGCACCTGCATCGCCTGTTGCTTGATCAGATCCATGATCGGCTCATCCAGGTAGCGGGTGCCGATGCGGTAGTCCACCGAGTAGTGAAACCAGTTGTGCTGGCGCAGTGTGCAGGCGAGGTGGGTCTTGCCCACCCCGGACATGCCAAGCAGAGTGATGTTTCGGTGCTTCCATGCTCTGAATTGTTCCAGACTCAGTGTCACGTGTGATGATCCTTGACGGGCCGCTGGTCTCCTTAGTGCAGGAGCCTTCATTATAAGGGTCGCGGAAAAATAATCGTAACTATTCGACCTGTCTGAGATTCAGCGGGGGTCTTGTGGCGGGCCACTATTGGGTGCAGAATATCGCCAGAATCTCAAACAGGAGTAATCTGATGAAGACCAAGATCATTGTTTTGACTGCCATCATAGCCATTGCCGCGGCTGGTTGTTCCAAGCCGGAGGATGAAGAGCCGGGCACGATGGAGAAGGTCGGCCGGCAGCTCGACCAGGCTGGTAGCGACGTAACGGAATACACCGGCAACAAGCTGCAGGAAGCAGGGAGTGCCATGGAGCGGGCAGGTGGGGATCTCAGCGATGATGATCAGGAACGGGAAGACGAGGAAGAAAAAAAGGATTGAGGGTAAGCACCCGGTTAAACCCGTCCAGAGGGAAGGGTTTTACTGGGCTTATTCGGCCGGTTCGGCCTGCCTGTAGCCGTACTTCTCCACCATCCGGTAGACACTGCGTTCGCTGATACCGAGGATACTGGCCACCTGCGAACGGTGCCCCGAGTAGCGATCGAGCAGCATACCGAGGTACTGTTTCTCGATTTCACTCAGGGTAGGTTCCCTATCGAAGGAGAGCGCAAAGCTCGGGGTTTCCCTCAACTGAGAGGCGCAGAATGCCAGATGCTGCTCCCGGATCGCCGGCGCGTCACCGGATAGGATGATCGAGCGCTCCACCACGTTTTTCAGCTCCCGGATATTACCCGGCCAGTCGTAGGCGGTAAGCATGCGCATGGCGCTGCTGGCGACCCGCTTGCTGATGCGCCGGGAGAAGTCATGGTTCTGTATGAAGTGGTTGACCAGTGTCGGGATATCCTCTCGGCGCCGCCGCAGGGGTGGGACATCAATCACGAATCCGGCCAGCCGGTAATAGAGATCGTTGCGGAAGCCGCCGTTGTGAGCCAGCTGCTCCAGATCCCGGTTGGTAGCGGCCACGATGCGCACATTGGCCTTTAGATCCTTGGTGCCTCCCACTCTTCGAAAGGTGCCGGTCTCCAGTACACGCAGCAGCTTGGCCTGAATGGTGGTCTCGGTCTCACCGATCTCATCCAGGAACAGGGTGCCACCCTCCGCTCCCTCGATCAGCCCTTTTTTCTGCCGCGAGGCGTCGGTGAAGGCCCCCCGCTCATGTCCGAATACCTCGGACTCGAACAGCTTCTCCTGCAGGGTACAGCAGTCCACTGCCACGAAATTACGCTTGCTGCGGTGGCTGCACTCGTGGATCGCCTGGGCTACCAGTTCCTTGCCGACACCACTCTCCCCCTGGATCAGCACCGAGATCTCATTGGGTGCCACCGCATCGATCAGCTGCCTGACCTGTTTCAGCTTGCTTCCGGTACCGACCATGAAGTGGTCACTTCTGGACTCGAGGCGGGCCTTGCAGAACTGGTGGTCGAGTTGCAGGTTCGCATGCGCCAGTACGCGCTCGACCACCAGCTCCAGTTCGTCCAGGGTGAGGGGTTTGACCAGGTACTCCGTGGCGCCGGCCTTCATCGCCTCTACGGCATCCTTTACCGAGCCGTATGCCGTGAGCAGTATCACCGGGCGTTCTGCGGCCAGCTGCGGCAACAGTTCCACCCCATTGGCATCCGGGAGCCGCACATCCATGATGATGAGCTTGGGTTCGTTGCTGTCGAGATAATGGCTCGCTGCCTCCCAGCTCAGCGCTGTTGTGGCATCGAACCCCAGGTGACTCAGATGGTTGGTTACCAGGCCATTGAGAACCCGGTCGTCTTCGATGACGAGTATCTGTCCCTTCAATGCTGCTCCTCCATCTGCCAGTCTGGATCCTTGAAGCTTAGCGTGAAACAGCTCCCCTGCCCCGGTCTGCTGTCGACTTCTATGCGGCCGTCGAACCGTTTTACCAGTGCCTGGGTGATGGAGAGGCCGAGACCTGTGCCACTCACACCGTCTGCTCTCCTGCTGAAAAAGGGTTCGAAGATGTGTTGCAGATCCTGATCACGAATGCCGGTGCCGTTGTCTTCGAATCGGATCACCACCGTGCCATCCACGCTGTCGCTGGAAAGTGTAAGCCTACCTCCATCCGGCATGGCATGGAAGGCGTTCTGTATCAGGTTGAGAGTGATGATCCGTAGATCGCTCTCATTCGCCAGCACCCTGGGTCTGCTGGATGACAACTGCTGCTGGATCTCTATTCCGCTCTCGGATGCCTCCCATTGCAACAGGGAAGTGGTCTCCTCAATCACCTGATTGACAGATACCACCAGGGTTGCGCTGCCGGCGAACATGCTCATCTTGAGCAGTCGCCCGGTCACCTCGATACAGCGGTTGATCTCCTGGTCGACCAGCGTCATGCACTTCTTTATCTCCACCGGCGTCTCGATTCCTGTGTGGGATTCGTTGCGTATGGCAGAGTCCAGGGCCAATCTCACTGACGCCAGCGGATTGTGGATCTCATGGGCGACACCGGCCGCCAGCCGGCCGATCTCAGACAGCTTCTGCTCGTGCGAGATCTCCACTGCCTTTTGCAGATCACGGACCGATTCAACGATCAGCCCACCATTTTGCCCTGCTCCATCGGGACCGTAGCCGGGCATGGGTGCGGCATAGATCTCCACTGCCATCTCTTTGTCGCCGTGATGGCGGTGGCGATGAATCATCTTCACCGGTCGACCGTGTTGCCGGATCTCCTCCACCGGGCAGCTGATCATGGTGGG
>JAUUYI010000035.1 GCA_030590525.1 Sedimenticola sp.
ATCACCTGCAGTTTTGTATGATGGCGGTTACCCTCACTTGGATCTACGCCGCGCGCTTACGGCCAAATCCTCAACGCCGCCATAAAGTGAAGGGGCGGACCAGTTTCGCTTTTTCCGACGTCCGCCGAATCATCGCCGAGGCAGCGCTGAGTGAGGATTTCGAGGGGGTTTGCACCAAACCGACCAGTCCCCCCCGAAAATCCTTGGTGGATGTGCTGTTACGTATGGTAGCGTAATGGTTCCATGCTCAATTTCGGGGAAACTTCAGCTAGTAAGGAACAGCTGCAGGATACTCCCGGAAGACCAGTCGAGCGTCGGTGTGGGGTGGCATCAACATCGGATCGTCTTCTGGCCAGGGCTCGCCGGGCAAGCGCTGCTCCCTGAACAGATCCAGTGTGCGCTGCAACCGCTCCAGGTTGGTACCAGGACCCATCCAGGCCGCACCAAACAGCAGTTGCTCCTGTAGAGCGACAGCCTGTTCATACTGCCCGTCGGCCGCCTGGGCCAGTGCCAGAACCTCCAGATGGGGGGGGATTGCAATGGACGTGGTGAGCTCCCGTGCCAGTTCCAGTGCCCGGGCGGGGTTCTGAACCTGTTCTTCCCGGCTCAGGGCCAGCATTCGTGTATAGGCGTATTGGAGCATCTGCTGTTGCGGATGCTGCGCCATTTCCCTCTGCAGTTCCGCTGCGACCTGCGCATCCGGGCCCCCGGCCCGGTGCAAGGCGACCAGGCGCATGAGCCTGGCCGGCGGGTTGTCCTGCACCCCTTTCAAAGCGGCGGCATAGTGTTCTGCTGCCGATCTGAAATGCGCCTCCTTCATCAATAGATTGGCCAGGAAAAAGTGTGCTCCGGCATGCCCCGAGTCGATTTGTAACACCTTCTCCATCCGCTTCGCCGCCAGGCCGTCTGCTCCCTCCGATTCCTGCAGCACCCCCAGGAGAAAATTGCCTAACACCTGCTCCGGATCCTCCGACAGAACTCGCTCCAACTCCGCTTTTGCAGCCGCAGGTTCCCCCGCCAGATAGAGAGCGCGGGAAAGGCTGACCCGGGCATTCAGATTGCCTGGATCCCTTCCCACCCCCTCTTGAAAGGAGCGGACTCCCAATTCATACTCACCCTGTTCAACCTCCCGCATGCCCCTGGCAAATAGCGGGCGCGCACCCTTCTGCAGTGCCTCCAGTTCCGCTACCAGGGGATCATCCACTGCCGGCATCTGCCGGCCACGCAGGGCCAACTGCTTCCGGGCAGACTCCACATCCCCCATGGCACGATAAGCACGGGCCAGCGGATAGTGGAGCTGGCTCGCTTGGGAATCGAGGGAGAGCGCCTCCTGGAAACGCTCTGCCGCCTCCGGATATCGCTTCTCCAGTAGATCGATCTGCCCCAGATAGTAGAGGGCAATGGCACGCAGACCCGGGCTTTGGGCGGCACGCTGTAATACTTCTTTTGCCTTCTCCAACTGATTGAGGTCATACCAGACCTGCCCCAGGCGCAGCTGAATGGGCGGATAGTCGGGGTTCAAGCGGGTCGCCTGCTGCAACCGCTCCAGTGCCTGCTCGAGGCGACCATCCGAAAGGGCGAGCCAGGCGGCGTAATAGACCCAGCGGAAGTTGGCCGGGTCCAGCATTCTTGCGTTGGCATAACACTGCTCTGCAAGGGTATGCACATCGAAGAGCTGGTAGAGATTGCCCAGTTCCCCAAATGCCCAGGCCAGTGCCCGCGGATCAGAGGCCGGATCGGCCAATAATGTGGCTACATTTTCCCGGGTCCGCTGCAGAGCAGTGCGGCCAATCGCTTCTGCACCCGATATGTCCACCAGGGGTACAGGTTGCAATCGATCCTGCCAGGTGACTGGCAGCGGATCGAGATTATCCGCCTGGACGACACGGCAGAGGCAGAGCAGCAACAGAGCCAACAGACAACTTTGCGTTCCCTTCATGGTGTTTTCCCCTGTCCCGGTTGCCGCAGTGTCAGCAGGGTGTCGACCCGATCCACCGGCAGCTCCTGCCGACCTCCTGCAGGCCAGTGGATGACCAGCGATTCTACCCGTTCAGCGGCCCCGAGCCCGAAGGTGATGGGGAGTTCCATCTGCCCCATGAAACCCCGGGACGGCACCAGTTCCCGACGTTGGGTAACACCACGGGCAGTGAGTTCTATCCTGGCCCCGATGGCGGAGCGATTGGAGGTGGTGCCTTGCAGCCGCAGACGGAGCCAGTGATGCCCCAACTGCTGCTCATTCCGGAACAGGACGGGACGACGGCCATTTTGTGTTATCAGCAGATCCAGGTCACCATCACCATCGATATCGGCGCTGGCCGCCGATCGTCCCACCAGTGGTTTGCCGAGGTCCCCTGTATCCCGGGCCTCGACGAAACGCACCCGACAGGCATCGCCACAGTTCCACAGCAGTTGTGGCGACTGGGCGTAGTGCTGGCTCGGTTGCACACTGTTTATCTCATGCTCCAGATGGCCGTTTGCCTGCAGCAGATCGAGACGCCCATCCAGGTCGTAATCCAGGAACAGGACCCCGAAGGTGAGTGCCAGACGGGAGGGTGGCCCCAACCCTTCCAACACCGCCTCATCCGCAAACGGTGTCTGCCCATCCGCCATCACGTAGAGGGCACTCATCTCATTGGCAAAGTTGCCCACCATCACCCCCAGATCCTGATCATTCCTGAACCAGGCGGCATCTATCCCCATGCCGCTGGTAGCCTTACCATCCCGGTCGAATGCAACCCCTTCAAACATCCCAACCTCTTCAAAAACACCATTTCCAAGATTGTGGAACAGGAAATTCCGGGTGGTATCGTTGGCCACCAGCAGATCGATCCAGCCGTCCCGGTCATAGTCGGCGGGCACCACCCCCAGCGCCTTGCCCACCGGCAGACCAGACCCCGGGTCTTCCACCACAATGCCAGCTCTCCTCGACACGTCGCTGAAACGCCCATTCCCCTCGTTGCGGTAGAGGATACTGTTGGTGCCAATGAAGTGGTTGGGCGCACCGTAGGCACGACCCAGACCGGTGAGACGGAAGTCGATCTCCAGATCGGCCTCCCGTGACCACTGCACATAGTTACCAACGAACAGATCCAGATCACCGTCATTATCATAATCCATAAAGGCGGCACTGCTGCTCCAGGCCCGGGGATTCCCCGCCACCCCGCTCGCATCGGTCACTTCGTGGAACCGGCCCCGCTGGTTGCGAAACAGACGGTTGCGCCCGACGGTAGTGAGATAGAGATCGGTCCAGCCATCGTTATCGTAATCCCCCACCGCCACTCCCATGCCATAACAGGTGACACCCAGTCCGACGCTCTCGGTTACATCCTCGAAGCGACCTGTCCCATCGTTCCGATAGAGCATCTGACGCGGAGGTGTCCCGGGCTTCTCATGCCCTGGCCAGTAGTTGGAGTTAACCAGGAACAGGTCCTGATCGCCATCGTTATCATAATCGATGAAGGCGGCGCCACTGCCGATAGTCTCCGGCATCAGTCGCTCACCGTAAGCGCCATTGACATGTACGAAATCAATACCCGACTCCCGGGTGATATCGGTAAAGCGTACCGGCGATGGGGTTCGATCCTCAACGCGTGGAGTGGTCTGCGGAAGCTGGACCGCCACTTCCTTCACCGCTTCAGGTTCCGCCGAGGGGCGGAACCAGAGATAGAGGAGGGCCATTCCAGCCAGCAGGAACAGCAGGATCACGGCAACAGACCGTCTGAAAGCATTGCGGATAACCGCTTCACCGCGACGGGTACCAGACCGCTCTTTTCTGACATTCATGATCATCGATCCTCAGTCATTGTAATCACCCGCCATCAGGCCGCTGTAGATCGTATATGGCAATGGCCTGGGCGGCATGATCGGCAGCGGGGTCGTCACGCCGGTGCCGGGCTACCGCCTGCTCCACCGCCTGGTCGTCCTGGCGATAGCGATCGTGCAGGGCCCGGTGCCGCTCTGCGGCCGGCCGGTCACCCAGCCCGGTCTCGACCAGCGCCAGAGTGTAGTGGGCCTCGGCATTTTCCGGGTCGGTCTCCAGCGCCTTCAGCAACCACGCCCGGGCCTGCCCGAGCAGCGCCAGTCGACGCTCATGCCGGGCCGCGCCCCGTTCCCCCCTCGCCTTCTGGTAGGATAGCTGCCCCAGCTCATTCAACGCCCGGGTATCTTTGGAAAAATCGAACCCACGCGCCCGCGCTTCGTTGTAACGGGTTGCAACAAGCCCCTCCAGCGTGGCAATGGCCTGGTCCAGGTTACCGTACTCCCCATCCACCCGGGCCGAAAACCAGGCCAGGGTCCAAGGTGATGCCGGTGGCTCTGCAGCGGCGGCACGACGCAGTGCGGCGGCGGTCTCTTCCAACCGCCCCTCCTTGAAGTAGACGCGTGCCAGATTGAGGGCACCCTGCCCGGGCTGCCACCGTTCGACCCGGGCAAAGGCATCGGCCGCCTGCCGTAACGCTCCCTTGCTGGAACCCCGCTCCCCCTGTCGGAGCAGGCCAATACCGTAGTCGTTCCAGCGCTCCCACTCCTCAATCGTGCTCTGCTGTTCCACAGTCGGCTCACCCCCCTTCACCGGCAGGGTGACCCGGTCCGTGGCCAGGGTGGTAATTGGAAGATCATTGCGCCGGAAAGCATCACCCAGCACATGCTGCAGAAAGCGACTGTCAAACTTGCGATATTGAAGTTTCACCTCCACTGTAACAGGGCCCCGGAGATCTGTCGGCAGTTCCAGCCCGTAATGGACCACCGTAGCCGAGCCCGGTGGAATCTGGTGATCATAGAGGGCCACGAAGATATCCTGGGCGTTACGCCGCTCGATTCGATTGCCTTCACGGTCCAGCAGATAGCTGTTGAGAAAATAGGACCAGGGGTCCACCTCCCCCAAGCGGTTCAGTTCACCACTGCGGCCTATCACACGCTCGCCGTCCCGGACCGTCACTTCCAGCCAAAGCTCGTTGGAGTCTGTAGTGCCCTGAGTCAGCTGGTGCCCGATATTGAGGGTACGCACCACTGTCTCCAGCAGGTAACTGCGACCTGGCTCCAGCAGTGGCAGTGACGAACGTAGCGGCGCTCGCAGGCGCCCGGTTATACTCCCCTCCTCCCGCAGGCCGAAGATATCCACCCGTGCCGCATTCTGCATCATGCCGACCCGACTGTCGTTGCCCGATGGATCGAGGCTCAGCATTCGTGGCACCGCGGTATTAGCGGCGGGAAACAGATGGCTGTGGACACTGCGCTGCCCGCTGTCGTTGAAATCCCGGGCCGCCGGGTCGTCCGAGCCCGCCAGTGGCATATGGCAATGGGCACAGTTGGCCACCGCTTTCTCCGGATAATAGAAGCTGTCCACGCGGTGCCCGGAAACCCCGCTCAGGCGAAAACTGTCGTAGTGGTCCTGCCCCCTCAGCCAACGGTAGTGGTTCAGCGCATAGGGCAGATGTACCTTGTGGCAGGAAGAACAGAACAGGGCCTGTTTATGGATCGGTTTGAGAAACGTCTTTTTGTGAAAGGAGGGCTTGGCCTTGATCAACTGACGGTTGACCGCCCTGAGGAAGGGGTCTTCACTGAAGGCGAACGGATAGCGCGGTGGATCGGTAATGGTATAGGCGCCATTTCCAAGGGGTGTAGTCACGTCAGTGATGGCATGACAGCCGATACAGGTGATGCCGGCTCGACCATCCGGATCACCCCTCAGATCGTAGTCAGGATCATCGAAACGGCCGGAGAAGAGCGGCACCTGATCGTGGCAGACGGCGCAGAGCCTCGCCACATGCACGTCTCCATCCCTCTCCAGTAATACCTGCCGGGCCTCTTCCACGCTGAAGCGGTAGGCCGGATTGTTGAAGGAGCTGAAACGGTGCATGCTCATCGCCGCCTGTGCAGCGATATCACTGTGACACTCACCACATACCGCGTCAGCCATCAGGTGTTTCGGCGGGATTCCGGTGGTTCCCTGCAGCTTGACCTGTGCCGGGCTGTAGACCCCCATCTGGATCTCAGGTGGCCGGCGCTCTGCCGCATGCAGCAGCAACATAACGGCGGTGAATCCAACAGCGGCGGCACTCCACCAGAGCCCCGCCCGCCAGCGCAAGCGGGACCCTGCCAGACGGTGTAAAACGAACAGCCAGATCACCGCCAGGGGAGTAATGACGTGCACCCAGTAGATGATCCGCCGCAGCTGTGGATCGTTGATCTCAAGAAAACCAAAGCGGGTCAGCAAAACACCAGAAAGGAGCAGCAGCAGCGCGCTGACATAGAGTGAGAGCCCGGCCCTCACCGCGTAACGGTTGGGGCGGCGCCAGGCATTGCGGAAGTGCAACAAGCCAAACAGGAGCAGCGGCAGCAACAGCGCCAGGCCGAGCACCAGGTGGAGCAGAAACAGGATCAGGTAGAGATAGTTCTGATAGCTGTCGCCGCTGACCTGCTCCGCCACCGTTACCGTCAGCAGATAGAGGGAGTTGACCGACAACAGGCCAAACAGCAGGAACACCATCCACAGCAGCCACCGTAACCGGGGGCCGACCAAGGGTCGCCTGGATCTGGATTCACCGCCTGTTACCAAAGGCCACCTCCATCATGAAAGGCATACGAAAATTTACATCATTTATCGCATAATTGGGTGGAGCAGGCTCACGGCGAGGAGCGAGCCCAGACAGATCAGCGTCGCGGGCAGGCCGTATCGCACCACCCAGGCCACCGGTCGGGCCGGTCGCACAGCCCACTGCAGTTGCCATCGGAAGTGGCGCCAGAGCAGCAACCAGACCACGAGTGCGAGCAGCAGTCCCATCACAGCCAGCCAATAATGCCCGGTCGTGGCGTACAACAGCAACAGCACACCCGCCGGAAGCTGAAGAAAGAACAGGCTGGCATAACGAATGTAGTCTACCGGCGAAGCCCCGAGCTTCACTGGCAAATTCTGCAGCAACCAGCCCAAAACCAGCGAACCCAGCAGACCAACGACACCCGGCAGCCACAACCCTGAGAAGCCCGCATGATACCAAATTGCGGCTGTCAGAAAGATCGTTTGAATCAGCGCCGCGCTTCCGAACAGGCGGGTTGGGTTTTCCGAGAGCCATCGCCACCAGCCTGGATCAGCCGTGGAACGGGTAGCGGGGCCGGGAGGCGGTATCGCAATACACATGGGGGTTTGAGGCCATTTCGGTGGAGATCAAACGCCAGGATATCAAATAGCGCATGCGGACGGCTTTAAGAAATGTCAATATCATACTGAATCCAAATGAAAGGCAGCCCCGTCGAGAGGCCCTGTTTGTTCATCAGAAAATTCACCAGACCGGTAGCGGCTCATCCAGTTCAAGCGACGCAACAGCGATCAGGCATACTGCTTTGGCCAGAGTGTGTAGCCTTCATCTCCTTCCAGGGAGAGGGCCGCATGTAATGGCCAGTGCGGATTGCGCAAAGTAACAGATTAGCGTTAAATCCGACAGTTATCGATTAAGAGTTGCAAATGTTAACTCAAGTTTCGGAGTTCAGATGATATAGAAGGCTGAATCAGGCCATACCTTCTTCCTCAGGGAGAAGGATAGGCCACTATCGGCATCCTGCCTTTCGTGGCATTTGTCCATCCATGGACGGCAGATGAGGGGATTCGATAAATCGCTTGTTCCCGGATCAATTGGATAGATTACTGTTGCAGGGCCAAATTCATTCGGCCGAATCGGTGGTCGAATAAATTCGACCCTACATTTATGCTGACAGCAAAAATATCCATGGTTAGCCTCAATGCCATTAACTTAACGCCGACGGATCACCATGTAGGAGATTTCTTTGTATTTCTGTTCAAGATTTCAGTTGATAGTGGTCAGCCGCCGGATGACTTCTCCCCAGCCATGACTGACGATCACCAGAAGCGATATCAGTGCAACGAACATGCGCAGAATATTACGTATGCGCGTATTAGCTGAGCGCATTTCCATGTAATAATCAATCACGATGCCGCCTTTGAAGGCGATGAGAAAAAATACAGTTAATGTCAGTGGCCATCCAGCATGGCCCGTCTCCCCCAGGAGTGCACCAGCAAAGGTGAGGCCAATAAGCACCAGCCAGATTTTTTCAGTGTGTCCGATTATCACGAGCCCTGTCACCGCAGAATATAGAAAAAGGGAAAAATCGCCAGCCAGATGATGTCGGTGGTATGCCAATAGAGCGCCGCGGCTTCCAGACCACTGTGGTTTTGCGACGAATAGCCCCCAAGCCCGGTACGTACGGCAATCCAGATCAGCCCCAGGAGACCCCAACTGACATGTACCAGGTGGTTAAGCGTCAGGTAATAGTAGACCGTATAGAAAATGCCAGCCTGGCCGTCGATGCCGTTCGCGATATTCCAGCGGATCTCAAAATATTTGACTATCGGATAGCCAAAGCCCAGCAGGATAGCACCGAGAATCCAGCGCAGTGATGCCTTGTGCTCATCGCAGCGGATGGCATTAACCGCTTTCACCATACAGTAACCACTGGTGAGCAAAAAAAGGGTGATGACTGTGCCCGCTAAAGTGGCCAGCTTATCAGGGCCAGTCAAAAATGCCTCGGGGTTATGCGCTCTGGCGATGAAATAGACGATGAACAGCAGGAGAAATTCGACAAGCACGCAGAATATACCTACCCAAATACCCATGTTTCCGGGAATTCGGCCATAGGAATTGGTTTTTTCTTCAACTGTTGCAGCGATAGATTCTGTATATGCGGTGTTCATCGAGCATAGTATAGAGAGGCCTGATCGGTGCAGGATATGACTTGGATTAATTAAGTGATATGACCTGAAGCGTCTGTTTGTTGCAGGGCCGAATTCATCCAGCCAGTTCGGTGGCCGAATAAATTCGACCCTGCATTTCTGCAGACAGTTGAAATGCGTGGCGTAACAGGCTGCAGCGCGAGGCCTTAGGGCTCGCGAAATAATAAGTCCCTGAATTTGGGGCGTCGAGGCGCCCGCCTGGCAAGGCGCGGAAACGCAGGAATATTCAATATCTTTCAAGTTTTCGCAACGTAGCCAGGCGGGATGGATCGGCGTTCCAAAACAGGGAGTTATTGTTTCGCGAGCCCTTAGGGCTCGGTGCTCGGTATTCAGAAGTCTGGAGTCAGTATGGAATCGCGGCAGATTCCAGAAGGATCTCTCATTTTTTCATCCTGTTCTCTGTCCTCTGAACACACCCAGACCGCCGTGTCATGAAACAGGGCACCGCCGTTGGGTGCGCCCCGCTCAGAACTGGTGAGCAGATTTATCCCCTGCCCGCCGGGAAAGGCGTCACCAGGCCAGATTCCCTCCACAGATACGACACCAGGGAGTACCGCAGGGGTGAGCCAGGCCTCCAACCGCACTTCACCCCGGCGATTGCCGAGTCGGACCTGATCCCGGGCACCAATGCCCAACACCTTTGCATCATCCGGGTGGATCTGCAACCGCGGACATCCCTCCTTATCGCGGGATGTGCTGGTCTCACTGAAGGTGGTGTTAAGAAAGTTTCTGGCCGGCGGCGTGATCAGGCGGAACGGATGCTCCTCGTCTGCCGCATCGATGACCGCCCAGTGACCCGGTTTTGCCGGCATCTCTTCACCCAGAGGACCGAGTCCGACCCAGTCCGGGCTGAAACGGAAGCGTCCGTCAGGCCAGCCAAAGCCATCCAGAAAGTGCATCTCCCGAAAGGACCGGCTGCAGTCCAGCCAGCGCTGTTCCTTCATCTGCTCCAGCCCCGGATAGCCGGAGGCCTGGAGCGAAGCATCGATCACTGCTTCGGCACTCATTTCAAACCCTTCGTGTTCGGCGCCGAGGCGCCTGGCCAGATCACAGATCAGCTGGTGATTGGAGCGGCACTCCCCGGGCGGGGCGATGACCCGGCACCCCACCTGGAGATGTACCTGACCATAGCTCTGGTAGAGGTCGTCGTGCTCCAGGAAAGTGGTGGCCGGCAGCACGATATCGGCCATGCGGGCCGTTTCAGTGAGGAACTGCTCGTGGACACAGACAAAGAGATCCTCCCGGGCGAAGCCCCGGTGGACCGCCCCGAGATCCGGAGCCACCGCCATCGGATTGGTGTTCTGAATCAACAGCGCCATCACCGGGCCACCGCCGGCCAGAGCCGCCTCATCGCCACAGAGGATCGGACCGATACGGGACATGTCCAGCACCCGGGTCGCGGGGTCGTGGGCATCCAGCCCCTCGATCAGCCGCTTGTCCAGCCGGAACAGGTCGCTGGAGCCAAGCAGGGCACCGCCTCCCCGGTGCTGCCAGGCCCCGGTCACCGCCGGCAGGCAGCTCACCGCATGCACGTTGTGGGCACCGTTTCGGCTGCGGGAGAAGCCAATACCAAGACGGATGAAACTGCGCGGGGTGGTGCCGTAGAGCCGGGCAAAGGCACGGATCTGATCCGCTGGCACTGCGGTGATCTCTTCCGCCCACTCCGGCGTACAGCCCGCCAGGTGGCGCTCCATCTCATCCGAAAAGTCAGTGTAGTGCTGGAGGTACTCACGGTCGGCATAACCCTCCTCCAGTAACACCTGCATCACGGCAGAGGCAAGGGCGCCGTCGGTGCCGGGCCGGGGCATCAGATGCAGATCCGCCTTCTCAGCCGTCGCCGTGCGGCAGGGGTCCACTACCACCAGTCTGGCCCCCCGGGCGCGCCGGGCCTGACTCACCCGGGTCATCACATTGACCTGAGTCGCCACCGCATTGCACCCCCAGATGATGATCAGATCGCTGTCGGCCATCTCCCGCGGGTCTGACCCCCAGCTGCGACCAACGCCTGCATTCCAGCCACTGTAGGCCAGCTCGGTGCAGATGGTCTTCTGCTGCCGCGAATAACCCATGATGTGCCGCAGCCGGTTGATGCCATCCCGCTGCAGCTGCCCCATGGTGCCGGCATAGTAATAGGGCCACACCGCCTCCGGGCCATAACGTTCCGCCACCCGTTTGAAATTGCCGGCCACCTCATCCAGCGCCTCTTCCCAGCCAATGGGCTGAAAACCTCCTTCACCCCGTTTTCCGACCCGCTTCAACGGCCGGGTGAGGCGCTCCGGATGGTGTACCCGCTCCGCATAACGGGCCACCTTGGCGCAGATGACCCCCTGGGTATAGTCGTTCTCTTTGGCACCGCGAATCCGGCCAATGGTGTGATCATCGAGACGTTCCACCTCCAGCGCACAGGCAGAGGGACAGTCGTGGGGACAGACGCTGGGTATGAACTCTGATGCCATAACGGTTCCTTAGGGCCGCGGAAAAAATAAATTATCCCATACTGCTGGTCTCTAAGCCCAGCTTCTGCGTTGCAGATTCGGTTATGCAAAACGGGGTCACCATTTAGCTGATCTCGATCAATTACACGCCCTATTTTGTTCGTGGCCATGCCCCGATCTTTATTTCTTGCCGCAAAGTGCGGTGTTCAAACCAGATACGCACCTTCAGTTTTCGTTCCG
>JAUUYI010000052.1 GCA_030590525.1 Sedimenticola sp.
CCAGAGCATTTCGCGGGCAAGCCCGCTCCTACACCTTGGTTCCGGCTCTGCTGGATTAGGGACATATCGCTGGCATCGCGAGGACTACAGCTGGAGTACAACTACCCTCCGGGCCAGGACTTCATCTGTCCCGGGAGTGAAACGAAGTGCGGGCACAAAATCTACCCCCGTCGACAGAACCGTCAGCTATCAGCGCTTCCCCTGAGAGCTGGAAGACCAGCCTGAGGTGACGCCTATATCCGGGTTTCTCAGAATTCGCTCGCCCTCGCTCAGCCCCGACAGCACACTGATATAGCCCCCTTCCAGCTGCTCTCCCACTCGGATCAGGCGCAGCTGTGGCCGACCATCCGCCCCACCTACATAGACACCGGGCAAGCTGCCATTATAGCGAACGGCCGTCATCGGAATTACCGGGTAATTGCGGGCCGGCGCCGTAAAATCGGGTACCATAACCTTGGCATACATGCCCGGTGCAGAAACCGCTTGAGGCAGATCAAACTTCACCTTTACCGTGTGGCGTTGCGCATCCGCCATCGGGAAGATCTGCGCCGTCCGCACCGGCACCACCTGATTGCCCACATCCAGCTGCGCCTGCAGCATCATGCCTTCATTCAATCCTGGACGCAGTCGCGCCGGCACTTCCACCAGGATCTGCAGATATTCGACATCAGCAAATACCAGCAGGGGCTGACCCGGCTGCATGGTATCACCGACCTCAATATATTTCTTCATGATGACCCCAGCGAACGGAGCCAGACTCCTGGCATCCCTCAGCTTGGCATCGATCGCCTGAATCGCCGACCGAGCTGACATGATGGCATTACGCGCCGTGGCGATCTGAACCTGGGAAGTGTAAACATCCGCATAGCGCTCTGCGCCACGGCTACGGGTGCCAGAGAAACTCTCCATGGGATCGGTGAACATCTGGTCGAACAGGTTGGGGATGCCCATGCCTCCTGTAGCCGCATCGGCCTTCGGGGACCAGAGCTCCCGGGTGTATTGGACGCCGGCCGTCCGCAGCTGGGCGTCGGCATTGGCCAGCTGCGCCAGTGCCGCATTGCGCTTGGCCATCAGTTCGGAATCGTCCAGAGCGACCAGCAGGGTGCCATCCTTGAAGAAGTCGCCTTCGATACCGGCAAGGTATATCACCCTTCCAGGGATCTGTGCAGAGAGCGTTACTTCCTTATAGGGTATGACGGTGCCACCAAGGGAGACGGTGGGCGCACCCCGCGCCTGTTGCACGGTAAAATAATCACCTCCAGCCACCTGCTGGGATGACACCTGCCCCGGTAGTGCCGCTACGACAGCAACAGCTGCTGTCAGCATGAACGCTCGGACTTTGATTCCCATCATTTAAACCTGCTCAAATAAACTGCACAGCACATCGACCACCCTGAGCCGATGTGCCGTGTAAATTATCAGACCCGCCCCATCACACTGAAGGTTTTGATAAAAGGGCCTGCCATTCGGGGGTCTTTCAGCATGGCGCCGTAATCCCCCACCTTGAACTTCATTTTACCAGAGGTGAATGCCATGCCCAGGCCCATCATCCCAGGCGGCTTGCCAATCCACTTGTTCCATTGGGCCTCGCTGCAACGGATATCCCAGTTCAGCTCTTCGCCGTTGTAGGCACCGGCGGTCACTGCCTGGCCATTCTGGATATCGATCACCCCTCTCGCCTGATCCTCTCCCTCGAAGCCATAACCAATAACACTATTGAAACCCAGCTGCCCCAGGGCAGCGGTCAGTTCTCCATCACTATTCCACTGCTCCATGAAGCCCTTCATCCACTCGTCTGAAAAAAGGTCAGCCATTTTTACCCCCATACTCAAATAATTATTTGTTGTCTACCGACTTCCAGCGGGCCATTGCAGCCAGCCGGAAGAGATTCTACTCAACGCCGTGCAGTATCCCTTATGATTTTGTCTAATGCAACTGACCACAGCAGAACGATCCGCCAAGCTTCCTTGCATATAAGTATTTGCGCAAATACATGATTTTCCCACAGATAACTACGTCTGTTGCACCGGCAGATACCGGGGGTGTCGCGGGGCCTGCCGACAAATTAGAATTGAAGCCATTGCATTCAGGCAGTAACATCTCTGGGGTGATCGATAAATCAATAAGGAGTTAGGCATGACGACTGGGGGAACGCTCATAGAAGGGCGACTGAAACACCTGGAAAGCCACCTGGAGCAGGAAAATCCCGTGCTGCTCAACACCGTGCGCAGCTTCCGGAAACTGGATATGGCTTCTTATCGTATGGGCCTGCTGGATCAGAATGAATCCTATGCCACCCAGATTCCCTGGTGGCCTCTGATCTCGGTACTCGGTACCTTCTCTGCCGGAAAATCCACATTCATCAACCACTATCTCGGTTTCAAGCTGGGGCGTACCGGCAACCAGGCGGTGGATGACCGCTTCACCGTCATCTGCTATAGCAGGGAACAGACCTCCCATGCTCTACCTGGCGTGGCCCTGGATGCAGATCCCCGCTTTCCGTTCTACCAGATGAGCGAGAAGATCGACAAGGTAGCCCTGGGGGAGGGCCGGCGTATCGACGCCTACCTGCAATTGAAGACCTGCCCCAGTGAACACCTGCGCGGAAAGATTCTGATCGACTCCCCGGGTTTCGACGCGGATGCCCAGCGCACATCCACCCTGCGTATCACCGACTACATCATGGATCTATCGGATCTGGTACTGGTCATGTTTGATGCCCGCCATCCAGAACCAGGCGCCATGAAAGATACCCTGGACCATCTGGTCAGTAAAACCATCAATCGGCCGGATTCGGGGAAATTTCTCTATATTTTGAATCAGATCGACACCGCGGCCGGGGAGGACAATCCGGAAGAGGTGGTGGCAGCCTGGCAGCGTGCCTTGGGCGACCGCGGCCTGACCGCAGGGCGTTTCTATTCCATTTACAACCCGGATTCAGCCATTCCTATCGATGACGACAAGCTACGGGAACGGTTTGAACGCAAACGGGATACCGATCTCAGTGAGATCCATGCCCGCATGCACGAGGTAGAGATCGAACGGGCCTATCGCATCATCGGCGCCCTGGAAAAGACTGCCAGGGACATCGAAGAACATTCGGTTCCAGCCCTGAAAGAGGCCCTCGGCCGCTGGAAACGGCGGGTCCTTTGGGGGGATGGCATCGTCTTAGCTCTGCTGCTCACACTGCTGCTCGGCCTGACTATCAAGCAGGGGTACTGGCAGGGCCTGAGCTTCAACCCACCCTGGCTACAAGAGTTCCTGAGCAGCCCAGGCCTGCTCTATGGCAGCCTGGCCGGTAGCGTTATCGTCCTGGCAGTTCTCCACTACCTGATCCGAAATGCCGCCGCCCGCACAATCTTTCCGGCATTGCGACGGTACACGGAACAACAGGGGATCAAGGGCAACCTGGTGGAAGCCTTTCGCCACAGCACCCGCCCCTGGCGCAGTATCTTCAACAAGAACCCGGCCGGCTGGAGCCGGAGGGCGCGGACCCATCTGAAACAGGTGATAGAGGATGCAGATAGCTATGTGCAGACTCTGAACGACCGCTTCACTAATCCTTCCGGCGACGGAACACCCGCATCAGACGAACCTGTAAACCAAGGCGAAGCAGAAGAAGGAGGCAAGGAGGCAGCCAAGGCCTGATGAGACCTTCGCCAGAAGACCCATCTGCTGGAGTTGGAATGTCATGAATGAGACCGTGTCACCGGAACAGATCGCCCTTCGCCCTATTCAGGTCCCACCTCACCCACAGTGGCCGGAACTGTCGAAGAGTGAACACGAGGATCTGAAGCTACGCATCAAGAAACTGCTCAAACAACAGGACGCGGTGCTCGTTGCCCACTATTATACCGACGCGTCCCTGCAGGAACTGGCGGAAGAGACCGGGGGCTGCGTAGCGGATTCGCTGGAAATGGCACGATTCGGCAGCGAACAGCCGGCCCGTACTCTGGTCGTTTGCGGGGTCCGTTTCATGGGTGAAACGGCAAAGATACTGAATCCGGAAAAGCGGGTACTGATGCCGGACCTGAATGCCACCTGCTCTCTGGACGAGGGATGCCCGGCAACGGAGTTCAGCCAATTCTGCGATCAGCACCCGGACTACACCGTGGTCGTTTACGCCAATACCAGCGCTGAGGTAAAGGCGCGCTCCAACTGGGTAGTCACGTCCGGGATCGCACTGCCAATCGTCGAATACCTGGCGAAAAAGGGAGAGAAGATACTGTGGGCCCCGGACAAGCATCTGGGACATTACGTTCAGCGACTGAGCGGGGCAGAGATGCTGTTCTGGCAAGGCTCCTGCGTGGTCCACGAAGAGTTCAAGTCAGTGGCCCTGGAGCGAGTTCGCCGACTGCACCCGGATGCGGCGGTACTGGTTCACCCGGAGTCCCCGGAAGGGATTATCAGCCAGGCAGACCGGGTGGGCTCCACTACGGCGCTGATCAAGGCAGTCACCGAGATGGACAATCGCGAGTTCATCATCGCCACCGATGGGGGCATCTTCCATAAGATGCAGCAGTTGGCACCGGACAAGGTTCTGATCGAGGCCCCAACCGCCGGTGAAGGCGCCACCTGTCAAAGCTGCGCCCACTGCCCCTGGATGGGCATGAATGCGCTCCAAAACCTGGAGACGGTACTACAGACCGGCAACAACGAAATCAGCATCGAGCCGGCAATCCGGGAAAAAGCCCTCATACCCATACAGCGCATGCTCGCTTTCGCCCGGGAACACGGCAGGTGAGGGCATGTTTACCCCCCATCAGGGGTCGACAGGACCTCTCTCACCATTGAGACCTTAGCCGAGTGCTTACGAATTCAGCTTTTTTTCGGCCCGAAGCTCTGGCCGCAGATACCGGCGGAACTGGCGCATTCCCGCAGCCCATCCGGATCCAGAATCTCTATATGCCGCCCTTTTACCCTGACCAGGCCCTTTTCTGTGAAATTGTGCAGGATCCGGGAAAAGGTCTCAGGTTTGACCGACAGCCGGGATGCCAGCACCCCCTTAGGGGTACCCAGATCAAACTCCAGCCGAGTCTCTCCTTGGTAGTGATATCGCCCGCAGAGAAAACCGGCAACCCTGCCACTGGCGCTCTGTAGCGTAAGATCATCGATCTCCTTGATCATTCTCTGCAGGCGCATGCTCATATCACCCATGACCCGGAAACAGGTGTCCACAGACTCCCTCAGAAGAAGTAGGAAATCCCTGCTGTTGATACCAATCAGGCGGCTCTCACCAAGAGCGCTGGCACGTACCGGATAGGCTGGTTTTTCAGCAAACATCAACGCCTCTGCAAAGGTATAACCCGGCATGACAACCTCGATTACCTTCTCATTACCGTTCATGGAGAGTCGGGAGAGTTTGATCTGCCCATCTGTCACCAGAAAAAACCGACTGGCCGGATCCCCCACCTCAAACAGCGTATCCCCATCCTCCAGTCTTATCTCCTGGCTCACGCCATTCACCCGAAGTAACTGGTTTTCATCCAGTTCGGAAAACAGATAAGCATCTTTTAGTTCTTTATGCATGTCTCAAAGCACTGGAGTTCAGAAACAATTCTCACAGATAAGGTTCTTGCAAAACACCCCCTCTCCCTCAAGGGAGATGAGATTTAAGCATTTTGCAAGAGCCTCAGATTCCATCCCTTTTTGAATGTTAGTCCAGAATACCGGGGTAAGTGTATAAAAAAACGGGGGAAGGACGAAGCCGTGTCGATCAGTTAACAGCGGCTCGCACAAGAAGCAAGCGCTCAATTTGGGGCATCGGGGCGCTTGCCTGGCAAGGGTAGCAACGCACATCGGCGTATCAATGCCGCGAGTGCAGGACACACCGGGCATCTGCCAAAACTCAGGGCGCAAACCTGATCGCAGTTTGCACACCTGCAGTGAATGGCTGCCACAAAGTGTGGTCAGGTGATGGCCACTTTGTAATTTTCAGCCGAGTCCCCTTTCTCAACCAGCACAGCATAGGCTTCGATGATACGATCGATCTGTTCTGGTGTGTGTGCTGCACTCACACTGCAGCGCAATAGACTGGAACTTTTCGGCGCTGCCGGCGGCAGTACCAGATTGACGTAGACACCCATGGAAAGCAGCTTATTCCAGGCGGTAACCGCGTGCTCGCGATTATCCATCAAGGTTGCGATCACAGGGCTTGCCTCAGGTCCTACTTTAAATCCCAGATCTTTCAGACCATCGTAGACTCGATGGGCATTTTCCCATAGTTTGGTGCGAATCTCGGGATGCCTTCGAACCATTGCCAGCGCAGCCCTCGCGGATGCGATGGTCGCAGGCGTAGATGATGCCGTAAAGATATAGGGCCGGATGGAATAGCGAAGAAGTTCGAATTCGGGGTGGCGGCTGACACAGAAGCCACCGACGGAACCAAGACTCTTACTAAACGTGCCGACGATGAAATCCACCTCATCCTCGACACCTGCCTCTTCTGCCAGACCTCGGCCATGCTCACCAAGAACCCCCATTGAATGGGCCTCATCCACCAGCAGATAACTTCCATAACGGCGCTTTATCTCCACGATCTCCCGGAGCGGCGCCCGATCGCCGAGCATGCTGTAGATTCCCTCTACCACGATCAGCGCCTTGGAAGCCCTCTCGCCCAACCCGCTCAGGCGCCTCTCCAGATCTCCCACATTATTGTGTCGAAAGCGCAGGAATTCTGCACCTCCCCGGAGACTGCCATCGTAAATACTCGCGTGGGAGTCCGCATCCAGCAGAATCACATCACCTTGCCCCATCAGCGTGGAGACCACGCCCATGGTTGCCTGGTAGCCGGTAGTGAACACAATTGCCGAATCTGTGCCTAGAAAATCGGCCAGTTCCCTCTCCAGATTCACATGGCCACTGTAGGTACCGTTGGCCATGCGTGAGCCAGTCGTGCCTGTACCCTCTGATTCCAGCGCCTTTTTGGCCGCCTCGATACACTCCGGCGCAAACGTCAGCCCCAAGTAATTATTGGTGCCTGCCAGTATGACAATTTTACCGTTGATCACTCCTTCCGTAGCGGAAAGGAGCTCCTCGGTCACCACACCAAAAGGGCTCTCACCGCTTTGAAGCAAGCGCTGTAGAGTCGCGGCGATAGGTTGAAACTTGTCGAAAATACTCATTCCGGCATTTTATTCATGGTTTTGTACCCAGGACACAGACCTGCCCATTCGCCGTAGCGAATCCACACGGTTCAGAGCCCCATCCTGTGGTCGAATAAAGAAACAACACCCGTCTACCCCTTAACTTCGTTTAAAGCATCCTGCGCTTGTTGAAAAGCGAGATGCAAACCCCCAGTCAGGGCGGGCAACAAACCAATTTACCCTATCGAATTCCACCGCTCAACGATGTAAGGGTTATTACTGAGTTCTGATTATCGCCAATAATGCCGCCGTCAGCAAATCTCAGTCAAGAATATAACTGACATTCGCCGCAAATTACACTGCCAAGATGGATTCAATACCACCCAATACGCAGAAAATGCTTGCTCGAATTCGCACATACCCTCCGTGGAATCGAAATCGGCACATCCCGATAAACCTGGGAATTGTGCCACATGGAGAGCGGTATCTCAAGTGGGATCGTCCCCTTATCCTCACATCTGTACCCGGCTTTGCTGCCCCAGCGGAAAAAACATAAAATACTGATTTTTAGGGAAGATTCCAATACCATCCAAGATGCAGCAGAAGACCCGAAAACGCTTTGAAAACCAGGCTCAGGGGGTAATCCAGGGGCGCCCCTACCCTATCATCTGGGCGGTAATGGGGTACCGTGCCGGGGAAAACTCACAGATACTGGCATTGGCAAACGCACTGGAACTGCCATTCGAGACCAAGCGCCTTGGATATCGTAAGAGCGGTGCGGTCAATGGCCTGCTGCAGCGGGTCACCATGAAAAGCATCGATGCAGCCCGTTCCACGCCGCTGCTTCCCCCATGGCCCGACCTGGTGATCTCTGCGGGCCTTCGCAACGAGCCGGTATGCCGCTGGATCCGGGAGCAGAGTGGTGGGAGAACACGTCTGGTACATATTGGCCGTCCCTGGGCTCCCCTGGAAAATTTTGACCTGGTGATAACCACACCACAGTACCGACTGCCATTGCGTCCCAATGTTCTACACAACCATACCACTCTGCATGGCGTTACCCCGGCCGCCCTGGTGAATGCAGCCGAGCGCTGGGCACCCGGCCTGCAACATCTGCCAAAACCAAGGGTTGCGGTCGTCATCGGTGGCAACAGTGGACCCTATACCTTCGGCCCCAAAGCCGCCAGACGCCTGGGAGCGGCTGCCAGCCGGATGATAAGTGAACACGGCGGTTCCCTGCTGGTCACCACCAGTTCCCGTACCCCGGGTCCGGCAATGGAAGTACTGGAAGAGGCGTTTACAGTGCCTGCGGAGATCCACCGCTGGGATCCCGCAACCGAAGACAATCCCTATTACGCCTTCCTCGAACTGGCCGATGCCATCATCGTAACCGGCGATAGCATTGCCATGCTGAGCGAGGCCTGTGCAACCCGGAAACCGATCTACATTTTCGACCTGGCGACCGGAGCATGGGCCATGCGGGGAGGGAACAAAGGACGGGGGGATGGCACAAACGAATGGCGCAACGACGACTTCCGCCTCAGTGCCTGGCTCTACCGTCAACTGATGCGCTTCGGGCCCATGCGGCTGTCACGGGATATCCGCCTGGTCCATGACTGGCTGGTGTCCAGTGGCCACGCCGCCTGGCTTGGAGAGATCTTTCCAAACACTGAGCCGCCACCGCTGAATGACGTTCAAACTACCGTGGAGCGGGTGCGACAGCTGCTCGCACGATAACAGGTCGATTCTGCTACGCCGATCCATGAGTGCCCGCAGCAGGGATGCTGCGGCCAGTGAGCTGTTCGCGGCGCCCCCCATCCAGGGTAAACAGGGATGGATCGGGGTCCCAAAACAGGGAGTTATTGTTTCGCGAGCCCTTAGTTGCGTAGGATGAGCACAGCGAAGCAAGCCCTAAACCCGTCGCCACAGAAAAAATAGTGCAGTCAGCCCCACTACCCCCACCGGGACAAACGCCACCAGCAGCGCATTGATCTGCAGCACCAGGCCAATGTTGTACCAGAGCTGGCTGCCAAGAAAAAACAGGATGCCGGATATCACCCCCACCGCAATCTGGCGCCCAAACCCTCCCCCCCGCAGGGAACCAAAGATGAAAGAGACGGAGAGCAGTGCCATCACACCTACCCGCAGTGGTTGAAACCATTTGCGCCAATAGGTCAACTCGACCCCGCCTGAGTCCAGCTCCACATCCTGCAGGTAACCGATATATTGCCACAACTCGCTCAGGCTGAGACTGGCAGCAGGAAACAGCTGGGTTTCCAGCGGATCGTGCTCCCAGAAGGGACGCCACTCCATGTCCGGTAGTAACTCTGTGACTAACTCCCGCCCTTTCAGGCTCCTTCGCTGCAGATCCACCAGCCGCCATTTGCCATCACCTGCGAAATCCGCCCGCTGTGCATGCAGGAACTGACGCAACCTGCCATCCGGCTCAAACTCATATATATCGATATCTGCGGGGACCTGCTGCATCAATAACCGTCTAACGTTGACATAACGGTCGCCATCACTGGCCCAGAAGCCTTTCTTACGCAGAATCTCCCCGCCGAGTTTGGACGTTGCCTGCAGCCGGTTTCTTACGGCCCCCTGGTACAGGGGTGGGGCAACATATTGCATCAGCAGCAACGATATCAGCATTAGACCAATGGCAGGCCGGAGAACCGCCCA
>JAUUYI010000330.1 GCA_030590525.1 Sedimenticola sp.
GATCATCCCGCCAGTTACCACCCGCCAGTTTCACCACATAGGGAATCAGACTCGCGGAAAGGGCCTGGCTGGCGGTGCGAGGAACCGCGCCCGGCATGTTGGTGACGCAGAAATGGGTCACATCATGCACCTGGTAAGTCGGGTTTTCGTAGGTGGTGGGACGGGTGGTCTCGATGCATCCCCCCTGATCCACTGCAATATCCACCACCACGCTTCCCGGGCCCATGCCGGCAACCTGGGCCTCTGTCACCACATGGGGGGCCTTTGCACCTGGTAACAGCACGGCGCCCACCAGCAGATCAGCCTGCCTTACCTCCTGCTCCACCTGTTCCGCATAGGGGTAGAGAGCCGTAACGTTATTCCCCAGGCTGCGCATCTCCCGCAGCTTTTCCGGTTTCCTGTCGAACACGGTCACCCAGGCGCCTCCGGCGGCTGCCAGGCGGGCCGCGTTGCCACCGGCATTACCAGCCCCAAAGATGACGATCTTTCCCCGGTCTGCCGCCGGCAGTCCTCCGAGCATAAGGCCTTTGCCTCCCTGGGGCCGATGCAGCAGGTGGGTCCCGACCTGGATCGATAACCTTCCGGCGATATCGCTCATAGGTGCCAACAATGGCAGGTTCCCGTGCTCCTCTACCGTTTCGAATGCCACGGCGGTCAGGCCAATCTCGAGTAGCCGCTCCATCAATGCCTGCTCCGCTGCCAGATGCAAGTAACTGAACAACAGATGGTGGGATTGAAGCCGACCCTGCAACTCCGGTCCCACCGGCTCCTTTACCTTGACGATCAATTCACCCTCGTCATAGAGTTGATCTGCATCAGGGAGGATAGTGACCCCTTGATCGATGTACAGCGTATCAGGATAACCACTGGCATCACCTGCACCTATTTCCAGGAACACCTGGTGCCCGGCACGAATCAGCTCACCACAGGCATCCGGCACCAGACCAACACGTCCCTCAAGTGGCTTTATCTCCCGCGGAATCCCGAGCTTCATAAGGTCTCCTTTACGCTCCGTCCAACATTACGTACTATTCAAGGTTTACGAACACTGGGCTCATTTCGGAGTCTAGAGTTCCCTGTTCAAATCTCGATACTAACCCGAATATTCCACAAATTATGCTTGATCTCACTTGTCTCTTGATTCCACAAGAAATATTTCGTCAGTCGGCCGTAATCACTGATACGCCACTCCTTCTGAAATTTCCTTGTGAAACCAATATACTGCGTAATATCGGCGCAAATTCATGAAACATCCGGGCTAAAGAACTATCTGAGTTTTAATAATTCTGGCACGCCCTGTTCAGCGAGGCATCGATGTCCCGCGACCCTCTATTCTTCATGGGTCGGCATCCGATGAAGCCTGACCGGGCGTGTCAGTGGGAGTGATTATACATGAGCGATACCAAACATTGCCGTTTGCTGATTCTGGGATCCGGTCCAGCTGGATATACCGCTGCCGTCTACGGTGCGCGCGCCAACCTGAAGCCGGTATTGATCACCGGCATGGAGCAGGGCGGGCAGCTCACCACGACTACGGATGTCGACAACTGGCCGGGAGACTGGGAAGGCGTCCAGGGCCCGGAACTGATGGAGCGGATGCTCAAGCATGCGGAACGCTTCGATACAGAGGTCATTTTTGACCATATCAACAAGGCAGACCTCACAACAAAACCCTTCACTCTGACCGGTGATGCGGGCGTCTACACCTGTGATGCGCTCGTCATCGCCACCGGTGCCTCGGCTCAGTACCTGGGACTCGAGTCAGAAGAGGCATTCAAGGGACGTGGTGTCTCCGCCTGCGCCACTTGTGACGGTTTCTTCTATCGTGGTCAGAAGGTCGCCGTCATCGGCGGTGGAAACACTGCAGTGGAAGAGGCACTCTATCTCTCTAACATTGCCAGTGAAGTGGTGCTGGTGCATCGTCGCGACGCCTTGCGGGCAGAAAAGATCCTGCAACAGCAGATACTCGAGAAGAGCGACCACGGCAACATCACCATCGCCTGGGACAGCGTCCTGGATGAGGTACTGGGTGACGATACCGGGGTCACCGGCATCCGTATCAAAAATGTCAAGGACGACAGCACCACTGACATCGATCTGCAGGGGGTGTTCATCGCCATCGGACACAAGCCCAACACCATGCTGTTCGAAGGCCAACTGGAGATGAAACACGGCTACCTCAGGGTCGCCGGCGGCACCGATGGCCATGCCACCGAGACCAGCATCCCCGGGGTCTACGCGGCCGGGGACGTTATGGATCATGTCTACCGTCAGGCCATTACCTCGGCCGGCAGCGGCTGTATGGCGGCGCTCGACGCCGAGCGCTACCTGGACGCCCTGGAACAGAAAGGTTAAGCGCTGTGGATTAACGCTGGTTGGCGCGGACAAATCAATCCGTGTTCTATCCGCGTTAATCCATGACCAGATCTCCTTTGATCCTATGAAAGGGCTGGACTGAAGCATGCTTTTCCAGCTGGACCCAAGTCGGCCCGACGCGCCCTTCCCCCCGGTTGAACTGGCCGAGGAAGAACCTGACGGCCTGCTGGCCATCGGTGGCGACCTCACGCCGACCCGTCTGCTCAATGCCTACCAGGCCGGCATCTTTCCCTGGTACTCGGAAGGCCAGCCGCTCCTCTGGTGGAGCCCCGACCCGCGTCTGGTGCTCTATCCGGAGCAGATCCGGGTCTCCCGCAGCCTGGGCAAGACGTTACGTAACAAACCCTTTACCCACACCTTCGACCACGCTTTCGAAAAAGTCATCCAGGCCTGCGCCACGATTCGTCGGAATGATCAGGGCACCTGGATCACCAACGACATGACCC
>JAUUYI010000127.1 GCA_030590525.1 Sedimenticola sp.
ATGTCCCGGTAACGGCCTCCAATCGTTTTCAGGCGATTGTTGATAACAAGATCGATATCCTGTGTGGCTCGACGACAGAGACACTTTCCCGTGCCAAGCTGGTCGATTTCACCCAGCTCACTTTCGTTACCGGGGCGTCTCTGCTCAGCCTGGAAAAGGTCAGCGTCAGTGATATCTCCGAACTGCAGGGCAAAAAGGTGGGAGCCGTGAAAGGCACGACTACCATCGATCATCTGGCCAAGGCCCTGAAAGAGTCGGTCAGCGATGCTGTGATTGTCCCGGTCGACTCCACATCAGAAGGCATGAAGGCGTTGCTGGCGGGAAAGGTGGATGCATTTGCCGCTGATCAGGTGGTTTTGATCGGTCTGGCCATTACCAACGATGGTCCGGAGAAATTTGCCATCGCCGATGATGTCTTCTCTTTCGAGCCTTTCGCCCTGGCCATAAGGCGTAACGATTCGGATTTCCGGCTGCTTGCCAACCGGGTGCTTTCGCAGCTCAATCGAAGCGGCCAGATTACCCCTGTCTACGTCAGATGGTTCGGTAAATTCACCAAAGAGGTCCCGACCCTGCTCGAGGCGATGTACATCCTCAATTCAACGCCTGAATAGAATGGAGAACCCTGGGCAAGGCGGAAGCTGCCGCCTTGTCTGGGAGCCCTTAGTACCTTACCACTGAAATTTTGAGCAGAAATACAAAGAAATCTCCGTAGGGTGGGCACGTTGTCTGTGCCCACCAAAGCGACTTGTATCGCAATGGTGGGCACAGACAGCGTGCCCACCCTACATGGCGATCCGTCGGTGTTAAGTTAATGGCATTGGATATAATCCTGGTTGGATATTTTCACTCTGCTGCCACACTGAGAATTGCTGAAAAACTGCATATGTGAAATGATCATGGACTCAATAGTGCTGCAATCTAATTCTATAATGCAAAACAGCACCAACCAGGAACTGATCGCCTGCCACGAGTGCGATGCCCTGCAGCGCGTCGGCCGCTTGCCGCCCGGCTGCGTAGCACACTGTATCTGTTGTGGCGGGCGCCTCTACAGCAACCCCAAAGGGGGGCTCGACACTCCGCTGGCCCTCAGCATCAGCACTCTGATCCTGTTCCTGGTCGCCAACGTCTACCCGCTGATGACCCTGAACGTGGCGGGACAGAGCAAGGATACCACCCTCACTGGCGCCGCCTGGGCCTTTTATCAGGCCCACATGCCAGAGCTGGCAGCGGTGGTCTGGCTGACCAGCGTGGTGACCCCGGCGCTGATCATCTGCAGCAACCTCTATATACTGGCCTGTCTGCGTTTCAGACTGCGGCTGCCTGGCGTTCGTACCCTGCTGGTGTGGGTCACTCGGCTGCAGCCCTGGGGCATGATGGATGTCTTCATGCTGGGTATCCTGGTGTCACTGGTCAAGCTGTCCGGTATGGCCGAGGTGAAGCTGGGTGCGGGGCTGTATGCGTTCATCGCCCTGATCTTTTTCTTCACCGCATCGGCAGCACGCTTCGAACCCCACCTGCTGTGGCAGCGGCTGGGAGCGCGCAAGTGAACTGCCGTGCCTACCGGGCCGCTGAACAGGGCCTCATGGCCTGCCATGTCTGCGGGCTGTTGGTGCAGGCCCGGCCCGGCCACCATCTGCACTGCCCCCGATGTAGCTCGGCGCTGCACTTTCGCAAGCCGAACAGCCTCACCCGCACCTGGGCCCTGCTGCTTACCGCCATGTTGATGTACATCCCCGCCATGGGCCTGCCGGTGATGCAGACCTCCGCCTTCGGCAGCATCCAGGGTGACACTATCATGAGCGGCGTCATCTATTTTCTGAAGGGCGGTGACTGGCCGCTTGCGCTGGTCATCTTCGTCGCCAGCGTCATGGTGCCGATACTGAAGATGCTGGCGCTCATCTATCTGCTGATATCGGTGCAGCGCCAGAGCCGGCTGCGGCACCGGCAGCGGACCGTCCTCTACCGGATCACCGAGATAATGGGGCGCTGGTCCATGGTGGACGTGTTCGTCATCGCCATCATGGCGGCCCTGGTACAGATGGGCAATCTGGCCCAGATCACACCCGGACTCGGAGCCGTCGCCTTTGCCTCGGTGGTGATCCTGACCATGTTTTCCGCCCTCTCTTTCGACCCCCGGTTGATCTGGGATCATCAGGAGCAACTTGAACACCATGAGTAACGACAGATTTAACACCCTCCCCGAAGCGGAACTGGGGGAGGAAAAGAGCGGGTTCTCCATCATCTGGCTGCTGCCGCTGGTGGCGGTGCTGATCGGCGGCTGGCTGGTCTACAAAACCCTCTCCGAAGAGGGACCGACCATCACCATCGAGTTTGCCACCGCCGACGGCATCGTGGCGCAGAAGACCAAGGTCAAGTACCTGGATGTGGAGGTTGGTCAGGTGCAGGATGTGGATATCAAGGAGGATGGCTCCGGTGTCGTCCTGAGCGTCGCCATGGATAAGGAGATCAGCGCCTGGCTGGCCGAAAAAACCCGTTTCTGGGTGGTACGACCCCGGGTGGGCGCCGGTGGCGTCAGCGGCATCGGAACCCTGCTGAGCGGTGCCTACATCGGCATCGATCCCGATAAAGAAGGAAAAACGCAGAAACAGTTCATCGGGTTGGAAGAGCCACCCAATATCTTTTCCAGGACAGCAGGTACCCGCTTCCGGCTCCGCTCCCTGGAGGCGGAAATCCCGGCGGGCGCGCCGGTCCTGTTCCGCGATGTCAAGGTAGGAGAGGTAACGCGGAGCCAGCTGGCGACGGACCACAGCCATGTTAAGACCGAGATCTTCGTGCTCGCCCCCCACGACGAATACGTGCGCCAGAACAGCCGCTTCTGGAATGCCTCAGGGGTGGACCTGAAGCTCAGCGCCGCGGGCTTGGAAGTGGACACCGGCTCCCTGGTCTCCATCATCGCCGGGGGGATCGCCTTCGATACCCCGGAACAGAAGCGCAAAGCTGAACGGGCAGCGGCAGATACCGAATTCACCCTGTTCCGGAACCGGCAGCAGAGTGAAGAGACGGAGATTACCTATGCCGTTCCCTACATCCTCGAATTCCAGGAGAGCGTGCGCGGTCTCGCACCCGGGGCACCGGTGGAATTCAGAGGGATGCGCCTGGGCACGGTGAAAAAGATCGAATTCAATCCCCAGCTCGAGACCGGAGACAGCTTCATCGTGGTCTACATCGATCTGGAACTGCAGCGGTTACCCATCTTTCCGGACAAGACGCCCCCACCCGAAGCCGGAACGGCCGACCGCATGGCCCGCTGGGTGCAGAAAGGGCTCCGGGCCCGGCTGCAGACGGGTAATCTGCTGACCGGGGCGCTGTTCGTCGAGCTCGATATGCATCCCGACGCAGAGCCGGCAACCATCCGTTTTGACGAGCAGAACGTCCCGATACTGCCCACCATTCCTGGCCAGCTGGCCAGTATCACGGATAGCGTCGCCAAGATCCTGCGCAAACTGGAGGCGCTGCCGATCGAAGCAATCGGGCGCAACCTGGAGGAGACCACCGCCGGGGCCAACCAGCTGATCAACAGCGGCGAACTGAAGCAGACCGTGGCGGCACTAAAAGCAGCGGCGGACAAACTGGCCCCGCTGCTGGACAGCGTCACCCGGGTCAGCCGTGAGGCAGAGGTACTGACCCGAACCTCCACCGCGGCCATGCAGAAGGCCGATGCCACCCTGGGCGCCCTGGACAGCGCCGCCTCCGGCGACGGTCCCCTGGGCAGTCAGATGGTGAGGACCCTGGAGGAGTTGCGCTCCGCGGTACGGGCAATCAAGATCATGGCCGAGTACCTGGAGCGGCACCCGGAGGCCCTGCTCAAGGGCAAGCGGGGGCGGTAGTCAGGAGTCAGAAGTCAGAAGTCAGGGTTCCCCGCTTTTTCATTCTGACTTCTGACACTCAGTTTCCACCCGTTCCCATACAGAGCGTAAGAAGGAGCAGAGGATGTCTGCCTGTTACCCGCCCTGCTCCTTACTGAGTTCCCGGATCTTCGCGGCGATCTGTTTGCTCAGCGTGGCCAGTGCCCGGCTCTGTGCCGCCACAAGGTGGTGAGTCGGGTCTTATTGTTCGACATCGCATCCAGCCGGCGAATATAGATGGCGACCTGGTACCCGGGCTGTACCGCCCGCTCCCAGGGAAAGGTAACCACCGATTCGGTACCGAGTAGGGCGGTCGGGCGCCGGAAGAGGAGATGATGTTTCATTACCAGCGATCCTCCCCCATACCCGAATGGCGCTTACTTAAACAAAATAGTCGTCATTGCGAGGCACGAAGCAATCTCCAGAACCTCGCACGACCAGGGAGATTGCCACGCTACGCTCGCAATGACGGGGCTTTTAAGCTTAAGTAAGTGCCATTCCCCCATACCCCATTTCTCACCCGCTCAGGAGGAGGTCAGACAGTTCCCTTAGTTTCGTGAATAAAGTGTAATAGGGTAGCTGTAAGCCTGCCATCCCTTTGGACAGATGGCAGGCCGCTTTTTGGGCGGTCTCACTGCATGTCAACGGCAAGCCGGATGAGACCTCAGTCCCGGAGTTTACTGGAGTCAATCATGTCGGGTAAGTATTCGAGACGGTTACATATCTGCATGTTGCTGCTGGCGCTGTGGTTGCCCATTGCCGGTGCGGCCGATACCGGGCACCCGCTGGAGCCACTGGACCTGTCCAGTCCCAGAGCGACATTGAACAGCTTCCTGACGGCGGGCGATGCCTTTTTTCAGCTGCTGCGTGACGAGTACTGGGGTGCCCCGAGTCGTGCAGTTGCCGATCGCGTGCTTGACTTCAATGCCACTCCTGTACTGCTCTGCTTGCTCATTTACCGCGGCAAGTTTCACCTGCAAGGATTCAGCCTGCTGCCTGAAATGCCTGAGTTCACCCTCAAGATGCTCCAGCGCTTTCTGCCGGGTCTGTTGTTCAGACTCAAACTGGCCCTGCAGCTGTTGTTTTTCCTGTTCGCCGGTCTCGTTTTCTGTCTGCAGATTCTCACACTGGCCCTTTAGCCGCCCCAGATCCTGCTCGAACTGTTTTACCCGCTGTTCATACTCTTCCTGCAGGGCAGCATACTGATCCCGTAACAGCTGCTCTTCTTCTGCTTCGGACTCCACTTTCTTGTGCATGGAGGAGAATTGTGCTTCCGAATTCCTGACTTCGACCTCAAGTTGCTCAAGCTTCGAAAGCCGGATTTCCAGGTTACGCTCAGACTCCTGATGTGCGCTGATCTCCTTCCTGAGCCCTGCATTTTCCAGGCGCAACACTTCGAGTTCCTTCAGCTGTTCCCCTGCATGCCAGCCGCTACCACCATTATCTTCAACAGTGTGCGCACTGGCTGCAACAACACCTGCTTCGCTGTCCACGTTAATATTTGCCGCCGATAATCCTGTTGCAGCCGCCTTATGGTTACTATTGATATCAATGACAGTTGCGTCTTCATAACCGGTGTCTTGCATTTCTTCCTGCAGGTCCGCCTGCGTATTGGCATCGGGCGCAAGCCCGTTGAGCCCGCCATCCAGAACATAGACCTCGAATCCTTTATGGCTCAGAAGAAATGCAGCGGAAGAACTGCGTCGCCCGGTATCACAACAGATGACATATGTCGCATTAAAGACCAGTTCGGGAATTTCTGCCCGCAACCCGAATAGAGGAATATTGACACTGTCCTCAAAAGCGCTGGCCTCATATTCACCTGCAGAGCGAACATCCAGCCAGACAGCACCCGCATCAACCATCCCGGCCGCCTTCTCGAAACTGACAGTATTGATGAGATGCTCCTGAAGGAGTTCAACAAAATCCTTCTTGGCCAGACTCATCAACACACCATCGGTGAGCATGGTAACGCTTGCATTACGCCGTGCATCGGAAACCAGCGCCTCTTCACCGAAGCAGTCCCCCGCGGATAACTCGGCCAATTTTATAATCTCACCGTCCGCTGTGTCTTTACGGGTTACCGCACAACGCCCCTGGTGGATAGTATAGAAAAAGTCACCCTCATCACCCTGAGCAATAACTGTCTTGCCTGCACGCAGGGGCAATGACTGCATTTTCATCAGCAATCGCTGGATGATAGCCGGCGGGATCTTTATAAAGGCTTCTGACTGGAGAATGCGCGTCATCCAGTCTTCATCATCACCCGCCCTGATCTCGGTTACTTCGGCACCGGATGACTGGTCCCATGTCAGGAATACATCCAGCAGGCCCGAGTCGACCCGGGCTATAACAACTTTCGTCGCTGCACGTGCGGACAGTGGGCGCGGTTGCTGGTTGGCGACGGGATAACGGCTAATATCAGTACCTGCCTCAACCTCGCTGGTAACCTTCCTGTGACCGTCGATCAGATTTATCTTCCCGTCCAGGAGATAAATGGACTGGTTGTCGCGGTCACCCTTGCGGAACAGGTAACGGCCCTTCCGCACCTCCTCGATCACGATTTTTTTGGAAATCTCCGCGAAACGTGTTTCCGACAGGGCATTAAGTGGCACCAGCTCCTGAAGGTTCTTTTTATCAGCCTGTTTTATCGCAGCGCCCATATACTGTTTCC
>JAUUYI010000190.1 GCA_030590525.1 Sedimenticola sp.
CGTCTCCAGGGCCTGCTCCACTCGCTGCCGACGCTGCGGAGACATGCCGATGGAACCTCGGGAGTGATCCATCACCTCGGACAGTGCCTGTGCGTCGAACAGAGTGGCAGAGGGGCCGATTGACTCTCTCATCGCTGCGGGCTCTATCGCCTCAGCAGATTTTTCCCGTTCGACCTCCAGCAACCGCTGCAGCCCCTTGATCGACTCCAGGATCTCGCTCTGAAAGCGGGCATGGCGCGGAATGACCCGGCAGCGAATGACATGGATCAGCAGGTGGATGGCCGGGTGGCGTCCGTAGGCGAGGAACTGCCCGCCCTTCGGCACCGCCTCAAGCATCCGTTCCAGGTCCGCCTGCAGCCTGGCGTTACTCTCCTCATCCAGCGCCAGTTGCTCCAGCATGGCAGCACTGATCTCGCTTAACAGCTGTCGTGCCGCCACCGGGGTATCATGCGCCGCCAGGCTCCGCCGCAGCCCCTGCTCCAGGCGCAGCAGGTTGTCCTTGAGTATACGCCCATCGACATCGGCCGGAGCGAAGGTAGCCACGATCTGCTTCAGGAAGCCGGAAACGGGCCTGGCCAGATCGCCCCCCTCCCTGTCGGGTCCATCCAACTCCACCGGGTAGAGAAACAGAGGGTAGTCATAACGTAGCCTGGAGGTGTCCCGGTACGGGGCCAGCAGCGCCGGCAGGAACGCCTGCTCCAGCGGCTCCAGCTGGTCACTGACCGCCGGATTTCCCAAATGGAAATGGCGCAGAGTGTGCAGTATCTGCTTGCTCGCCTCCCCATCTTTGATGACGGCGGGTTGGCTGGGCAGGCCGTCGTTTTGAGCGTTGCTAGTCATCTTGATACTGCTGTCGGGCCGGTCAGATCGCGAAGTTATCCAATGCCTTCTCAATCACCGCCAGCTTCTCCTCATTGGTCTTGTTCAGCCCCTGGGCGGAAAGATCCTCATACACCGGTGCATCGGGATCATGATAGAGCAACCCGACCGGGAGCCTGGACTGATCACGGGCGACCTCCATTGCCCCCAGCCAGTTACAAGGGTCATGCGCCCGCTGCTCTGGAAACAGCCGCAGGACGCTCTCATCCATCGGCAGGCCATGCTCGTGGGTCAGCAGCAACAATCTCTCCGGATCCTCCTGAAAGGGCTTACAGAAGGAGTCAGAAAAGACCGGGCAGCGTTGTATGATGCGGACGAAGCTGGTGCCCCGGTGCTGGTGTGCCAGCTTAATGGCCTGGTACAGCAACGGCGGATTCCAGTCTGGCACCTGGGCCACGAACGAGACATTACTGATACCCAGGGTGACGGTCAGCGGGTTCAGCGCCGGCAAGGGCGCCCCGGTCGGATGGGTATTGGTCCGCTCTCCGGCGGGCGTGGTGGGAGAGGTCTGCTTCTTGGTCAGACCGTAGATACCGTTGTCGAAGATCAGGACCACCATATCCATGTTGTAGCGAATGGAGTGGATCCAGGGCCCGGCACCGATGGAGAAACAGTCTCCATCCCCGGTACCGACCCAGACGTCCAGATCGGGACGACGCGCCTTGACCCCGTTCGCCAAAGGCAGGGCGCGACCGTGCAGGCCGTGCAGACCATAGGTTCCCACGTAGTGCGGCAGGCGGCTGGAGCAGCCGATACCGGAGACAACCACCGTCTTCTCCGGCGGCATTTGCTCGTCCCGCAATACCCGGTGCACCGTATTGAGAACCGCAAAGTCGCCGCAGCCCGGGCACCAGCGGGCCTCGCCTCCGGCGTAGTCACCGAGAGTGAAATAGCGCTCGAATACGTCGGCTGACCAGTCAGCTTTAAGTCCAAACATCGGTTCTATTCCTCAGTTGTTCAGGGCCTGCAGCCGCTGCTCGATGACACGCTGCAGCATACCCGGTTGCAGCGGGTGACCATAGACCACCGACCAGCAATCGATATCGACCAGGGTCTGGGCCCGCAGCACCATCGCCAGCTGGGCGTAACGCCGATTTTCGCGGGTGATCAGAGGATGGTCGAGATTATCGCTGTAGTTGATCTCTACCGTCATCACCTGCTTGAAGTGGCTGAATATCTCCTTCAACCCGGGCTCCAACGGTGACAGGAAGCGCAGGTGCAGGGAGGAGACGCGCCTTCCCTCGGCACGCACCCGGTCAACTGCCTCTTCGATGCCACCGAGGCTGGAGCCCCAGCCAACGATCAGCAGATCTCCCATCCCGTCGCCATGCACCCGGGGGGGCTTCAGGGTCTTCTGCAGGGCCGCCAGCTTACGACTGCGCAGTTCCATGCTCTCCTGATTGGTATCCGAATCGTAGGCCACCTTGCTGTGAGTGGTGTGTGCGAGCCCGGTCAGTACGTATTCGCCGTTGCGCTGCCCCGGAATCGGGCGCTGGGAGAGGCCGGTCTCCTGGTCCCAGTCGTAGGCCGGAACCTGATCATCCCAGGGAGACTGGTCCACCGGTGCCGACAACCACTCTTCCTGCAACTGCGGTCGCGGATAAGGCTGCACCCCGGTAGCCAGGTTGGCGTCGGTGAGCAGGATCACCGGTGTGCGGAAGGCCTCTGCCAGACGCCGTGCCAGAATTACGAAGTGGAAGCACTCCTCGATGGTGGAGGCGGCGATCACCACCTTCGGGGCATCACCCGGCTCTCCATACAGAGCGCTGAGCAGGTCCGCCTGCTCCACTTTGGTGGGCAGGCCGGTGGAGGGGCCACCACGCTGTACGTCGATGATCACCAGCGGGATCTCCGCCATCACCGCCAGGCCGATCATCTCGGTCTTGAGTGCCATGCCGGGCCCGGAGGTGATGGTACAGGCGGTCTTGCCCGCATAGGATGCGCCGATGGCAAAGCCGATAGCGGCGATCTCATCCTCCGCCTGGTGCACGAAGCCACCGACACCATCAAACACATCCGCTATGTAGTGCGATGCCGAGGTGGCCGGGGTAATCGGATACATGGAGACCAACTCCATGCCCGACGCCATCACCCCCAGACCGACCGCCTGGTTGCCATTGGAGATAATGGTCGGCCGGGCGTCCGCGGTCTCATCGACAGGAATCTCCCAGTGGTACTCGAGACGCTCGGCGGCAAACGCATAGCCGGAGTCAAACAGATCGATGTTGGGCCGGATCACCTTCTCCCCCTTGGAGGCAAAGGTCCTGGCGATCTCCTTATTAGCCAGTTCCCGGTCCCGGCTGAACAGGTAGCAGATCATTCCCAGCACGAACATGTTCTTGCCCCGGCGGGCGTTGGCGACGATCTTCAGACACGCCTGCTCCATCGGCAGTTCGTGCACGACCAGCCCGTGCTCCTGGAACTCCTTTACCGCACTGGCGTACTGGGCTCGGATCTTCTCATCCGGATCCTCTTTCCATTTGTCCTCCAGCAACACGATGGTGCCTTCCCTGTAGGCCCCGTTGGCGATACGCGAGAAGAGCACCTGCTCGTTGAAGGCCACCACCAGCTCAGCCTCGTTGCCCATATTAGTGACCCGCCGGGAACCCACCCGAATACGGATCCCGGAGGCACCCGCCGGTGAGCGGGCCGGCGGCTGGATCTCGGCGGGTATGATCTCCACCGTCCAAACGCCATTTCCCATCTTGCCGCTGATCGCGCCAAAGGTCTGACCGCACTTCTGGGCCCCCTCACCGGAATCACTGACGATCTCGACGATGTATTCGTCGACCTTCGGGGCAGCACCGGATTTACCCGCATAGCGCTCCATACTGACCACCGTGTCGTCCTGTTCTGATTGCTTCGTCATAAAACCTTCCCAGCGAGGATCGTTCAGCAGCCACACCCACCCCCGGATCCTGAGAGATGGAGTGCAAGCGGGTGAGTCGGCAGATGCCGGGGAAAAGCAGCCACGAAAAAGGCCTGCCCTGCGGGGTGCCGCTCTGGCTGGATTTGCGAGGGGCAAACTATCGCAAAGGAAGCCGCCAAGGTCAAATCAGCCCACTAACGCCAGGGTAAAAATATGGAATTTTAGGCTCGCGTTTGATGACAATCGACAAATATATGCGGTATATTTATATGCGGTATATTTAAAAATATCCGCAAAGTAACGCTTACCCGGCCCATGCATGAACTCCAGCGAAAACGCATCATCGAGCGTCACCGGGACAGCCTGAAAAGGCATGGTTATCATCCTCACGCCCTCTATTGGAGTGGCCGCGAGGTCCAGGAGATCCGTTTTCGGGTACTGGCCGATATCGGCATCGCAGCCGGGGCATCCGTGCTCGACGTGGGTTGTGGCTTTGCCGACTTCAACGACTGGACGGCCCGGGCGGGCAGGCCGGTCCGATACACCGGCATCGACCTGTCACCGGACCTGATCGCCATGGCCAGGGAACGACACCCTGAACTTCCCCTGTACATCGGCGAACTGGCGGACGGAGGATTCGAACCCGCCTCCTTCGACTGGGTGGTCCTGTCGGGTGCGCTCAACGAGCAGTTGCATGACGGGGGCGCATACGCGCACCGAATGTTTCTGCAGATGTACGCGCTGTGTCGCAGCGGGGTGGCATTCAACCTGCTGGACGGTCGCTCTCTCCAGATCCATGACCTGCAGAGTCTGATTCCAGAGGAGGAACTGGCTTTCTGCCGCTCAATCACCCCTCGCAGCAAACTTGTACAGGGTTATCTGGCAAATGACTTCACAATCTACCTCTATCGTGAACCAACGGGGCAGAGTATCTGAAGCGTTTGACTTCAATTATTCAGCTGACACCTTGATCAAAATGCCTGCCACAGCGTATACACTCCAAACAGCATCACCATCACCCCGGCGATCCATCTGGCGGTGCTGGAACGTGCCAGGTGTGCGGCGGCACCGGCCAGAGTGCCCATCAACAGCAGATTGGGAAGCGTTCCCAGGGCGAAAGCGGCCATCAGGGCCGCGCCCTTGAGGGCGCTGCCGGCAGAGACCGCATTGACCAGCATGCTGTAGAC
>JAUUYI010000218.1 GCA_030590525.1 Sedimenticola sp.
CGGGGCAGTGAAGCGGGTGCGATCGACGTCGGGCGCCTCGAGCGGCTGGTGGAGTTGGCGCGGGAGCTGAAAGAGACCCACTGGCGCCTCTCCGAAGGGGATCAGGGGCTGGGGCGTGCCCGCTATAGTGTGGTGGTGGCGGCCGGTTCGGTGGCGCACTGGGCGGGTGCATTTCCCAACAACCCGTTCCAGGTGCCGGTGGCGATGGATCAGACGGGCGAGGCAGCGCAGATGGCGGCTGGCCTGCTGCAGGGGCAGATTACGGTTGCGATCCAGGGGATCGGGCTGCTGCATCGGGCGCGCCGGGAGATGGGTGAGCAGAAAGGTGAAGGGGTGGGCGTGAGTGAGGCGCTGACCTGGGGCCGCCTCTCGCCGGAAGAACGCGCGCACTGTCCCCCTCTGTTCCTGGTTGGCAGTGAGTCGGAGCTCGGAGGGCGGGGGTTCGCCCAGGTGGCATGGCTGCTCAGCAGCGCGCTGCCGGTGAAGATCCTGGTGTTGAGTGAACTCGATCTGGGTCTGGAGAGGCGAGTACCAAAGGGGAGCCACCTGCTTACCTCCTGTGCCGACCCGGTTACCGATCTGGGATTGATGGCGCTGGCTCAGCGGCATGCCTATGTGGCCCAGACCTCGATTGCTGACCCCGGTCATTACCGGGAGACACTGCGGGAGGCGCTGGCGTTCAGCGGACCGGCACTGATCCGGGTGCATGCGCCGAGTCCCGGGCGACACGGCTTCCCGGTGGAGGACACCAGGGTCCAGGCCCGACTGGCGCTGGAGAGCCGAGCATTTCCCCTGTTTCGCTATCACCCGCAGCATGCGGGGGTGTTCGGAAAACGAATTACGCTTGCGGGTAATCCAGATCCCCGGGCCAGTTGGGTCGGTGAAGGCACAGGTGAACCCTTGACACCGCTTACCTGGATGCTGACCGAGCAGCGTTTCAGCAGCCACTTCCACACATTAGGGGATGATGATCCGGCGCCGATGCCGGTCACCGAGTGGCTGGCGCTGGACCCGGCAGCAAGGGCAGGCAGGACCCCGGTGCTGACATTGGCAGCAGGAGAGGATTCCATACGGTTGGTGGTTTCACTCGCGGCGGCGGAACAGGTGGGGCGGCTGGCGCACGCCTGGCGTACCCTGCAGGAACTGGCCGGTCTGGTTACTCCCTTCACTGAGCAGATTCAGCAGGAGGTGGAACAGCAGGTTGCTGCGGCGCATCAGGCGGAACTGGAGAGCCGGCAACAGGGGCATGAAGCGCAGCTGCAGGCACTACGGGCCGGGTTGCAGGCCGAGATCGCGGGCCAGATCCGGGAGCGGCTACTGAATCTTGCAGGCTACAGGGGTGGGGGACTGGGGGCGTGAATCCCCTGCATCTTTTTCGTCGCTCCTTCAGTCACGGTGTCCACCCCCAGGGCCTGAAGGAGCAGACGGCTGATCGGCCGATCCAGCGGGTCCCGTTTGTGGAGCGCTATGTGATGCCCCTGGGTCAGCACATCGGGGTACCGGCGGCGCCGGTGGTGAAGGTCGGGCAGCGGCTGGTGCGGGGGGAACTGATCGCCGAGTCGGCCGCCTTCGTCTCCACCTGCCTGCACAGCCCGGTGACCGGCCGGGTGCGCGACATCGGACCACACCGCTATATTGATGGCAGTTTCAAGCAGGCGATCGAGGTCGAGGCGGACCCCTATGCCACCCAGCAGCTGGAGCAGCGGCTGCCGCCGGCCTGGGACTCCCTGAGCCCCGAGCAGTTTATCCAGGAGATACAGCGGGCCGGCATCGTCGGCCTGGGTGGCGCCGCCTTCCCGGCCCACGTCAAATACTCGATACCCAAGGGACAGCAGATCCGGGATCTGCTGATCAATGGCGCCGAGTGCGAACCCTTCCTGACTAACGATCACCGGCTGATGATGGAGCGCCCGGACGCTCTGCTGCGGGGGATCACGATCCTGATGGGGCAGCTGGGGGCGGAGCGAGCTGCCATCGGGGTGGAAGCCAACAAGCCGGATGCCATCGAGGTGTTGCGTCGGCGCATCGATGATGGTTCACCGGTGGAGGTGGTCGCACTCCCGGTAAAATACCCCCAGGGCGCAGAGAAGATGCTCATCAAGGCGATCTATGGCCGGGAGGTGCCTGCCGGACAGCTCCCGCGGGATCTGGGGATCGCGGTCAATAATGTGGGGACCCTGGTTGCCATAGCCGACTGGTTCGACCGGGGTATGCCTTTGATCGAGCGGGT
This sequence comes from Sedimenticola sp., assembly GCA_030590525.1. Classification (GTDB taxonomy): domain Bacteria; phylum Pseudomonadota; class Gammaproteobacteria; order Chromatiales; family Chromatiaceae; genus JAUXBK01. Next base: position 2,231 of record JAUUYI010000218.1, read on the forward strand.
GGTGACCGTCTCCGGGCCCGGTGTCACCTACCCGGCCAATCTGATCGTGCCCCTGGGCACCCCGGTGCGGGAGGTGTTGCGTTTTTGCGGTGGTCTGCGGGACGAAACCCGGGAGGTGGTCATGGGTGGTCCCATGATGGGGGCCTCGATCGCCAGCCTGGATGTGCCGGTGCTGAAGGGGAGTTCAGGGATTCTCGCCTTCACCGAACATGCGACGTGGCGCCCGAAGGAGTACCCCTGTATCCGCTGCAGCCGTTGCCTGGAGGCCTGTCCTTATTTCCTCAACCCTTCACGGCTGGCTCGACTGGGTAAGGCGCGGCTGTTTCAGGAGATGAGGCAGTTTCAGGTGATGGACTGTGTCGAGTGTGGTGCCTGCACCTTTGCCTGCCCATCCAATATCCCGATCGTGCAGTTGATTCGCACCGCCAAGGATAATCTGCGGCACCTCAGCAGATAGCTGCTGACAGAGTCAATCAAACCAGAAACCAGGAAGAGAATGCGTGCGCTCTAAAGATCCCCAGCTACTGCTCCAGTCTGCCCCCATGCTTCGACAGGGCCTGACCACGCCCCAGGCGATGCGGGATGTCTGGTATGCCTTGACGCCTGTGGTGCTGGCGGCACTCTGGTTCTTTGGCCTGGGCGCCCTGCTGTTGCTGCTGGTCTGTATCGGGGGCGCGGTGTTGACCGAGTGGGTGTTCACCCCTCCTGAGAGCCGCCGGGATGCGCTGGCGGACAACAGTGCCGCCCTCACGGGTCTGCTGCTGGGGTTGACCCTGCCGCCGGCACTCCCCCTGTGGATGGCCTTTCTGGGGGCAATGGTGGCCGTCGGGTTGGGTAAGGTGATCTGGGGTGGTCTGGGGGGAAACCTGTTCAACCCGGCGCTGGTCGGCAGGGCCTTTCTGCTCGGCACTTTTCCCATCGCTATGACCACCTGGGCAGCCCCTTCCGGGCCGGGAGGCTTCCTCGATCTCCCCGCCAGCCTGTTCGCCCTGCCATTTCACTCCCCCGTCTATGACGCAGTCTCCTCTGCCACCCCCCTGGGCCTTATGAAGTTTCAGCAGCAGGGAACCGGTCTCTCCCAGCTGTTGATCGGAAATACCTCCGGTTCGCTGGGGGAGACCAGTGGCCTGCTGCTGATACTGGGCGGGGTCTATCTGTGGTTGCGCCGGGATCTGGACTGGCGGATCCCGGTCGGGATCTTCGCCGCGGCAGGGCTGTTTTCGTTGATCCTGTTCACGCAGGATGGTGCCCGTTTCCCCAGTCCGTTCTTCACCCTTTTCTCCGGCGGGCTGCTGTTGGGGGCAATCTATATGGCGACCGACCCGGTCACCTCGCCGTTGACCCCAAGGGGTGCCTGGATATTCGGCGCTGGCATCGGCCTGCTGGTGGTGCTGATCCGGGTGTTTGGCGGGTTCCCTGAGGGGATGATGTACTCTATCCTGCTGATGAATGCCGCCACGCCCCTGATTGACCGGTATACCCAGCCACGGGTGTTCGGGCGGAAAAGGGGAGGCAGATGAGCGATTCGCTGAATACCCTGGCCGCGCGTGAGCCGGGCACTGCCCGGCTGGTACTGGCGCTGGCGCTGGCCGGGCTCGTCTCCGGCCTGATCATCATCGCCATCTTCGAGGCAACGCTGCCGACCATCACGGCCAATAAGGCCGCAGAGCTGCGGGCGGCGGTGTTCAGGGTGTTACCGGGGGTCAGCCGGCTGCAGGCTCTCCGTTACGAGGGAGGCGTCCTGGTGGCGGCGCCGGGCAGGGCGGTGGATGATCAGACGATCTACGCTGGTTACGATCGGGAGCAGCGGTTTATCGGCTATGCCATACCAGCCGAGGGACCGGGTTTCCAGGATACCATCAAGCTGCTTTATGGCTATCTGCCCGGGCCGCGGAACATCGTCGGTATGCAGATACTGGATAGCCGGGAGACCCCGGGTCTGGGGGATAAGATCTATAAGGACGCCGCGTTCGTTGCCAATTTCGACCACTTGTCAGTCGATCCGAAGGTGATGACGGTGAAGAAGGGGCAAAAGTCTGCCCCCAACGAGATCGATGCCATCACCGGGGCCACTATCTCTTCCAAGGCGGTGGCCCGGATCATCAACGAGGCGCGTGAACGGTGGGAGATGCGGCTGCCCCTGCCGGGGAGTGAGCCAGTGCTGATCGGCCAGAATTCACAATGAAAGACCAAAATGCCTACGAAGAGTTCATTAAAGGGGTCTGGCGGGACAATCCGGTATTCGTGCAGGTGCTGGGGATGTGTCCCATGCTGGCGGTGACCAACTCGGCTATCAACGCCGTTGTC
>JAUUYI010000026.1 GCA_030590525.1 Sedimenticola sp.
GGACAGGATCGACTACGAACGTCTCGCCAGAGTGGTGGCGGGCCTTTGCGAAGGTGACGGTAGACCTGGCGCAGCAGCAGTGATAGCTATACGGGTTGATATACAATCGGGGTAGGATAGGGGGTAATTGCGGCCAGGGGGCCACCAGCTGACACTCCTACAACTTCAGCGACTGCTTTTGGTTAGAGGACGTTCGCCGCCTCCCTCTAAAAGGTCCGTTACAAACGCACCCTCACCATCGACGCGGATGAACTCAGGCACCTGACCGGACCGGCGATGGCGCGCAACGGTGGGAAAGCCGGGATGGCTCTTTATTGAGATAGAGAATTCAGAGGAGGGTGCCGTCTGGTTCAGGATATGCGTGGTGGATCTGGAAGCAGTCACCGCATCCTACAGGGGCTCAGAGTGATGCCCCGAGCTATTCGGGAGTTTACAGTTTCAGCACTAATTCAGATTGTTTTTTTGAGGTTTTCTTTGCGTCTTACCTCTTTGCGCGAGTATCTTTTGTTTTTTCGGCTCGTTCAGTGATTGATTTCCCAACGGGCGGTGGTTAGACTATCGAGCTGATTTTTTGCGTGGCAGGTAGGAGTAAAAATATGCGTCAACCACTCGTTGCGGGTAACTGGAAGATGAACGGTTCCCGGGAGAGCATCAAGGTGCTGCTGGATGGGATCAAAGATGGCATGGGTGAGGTCAATCGGGCCGCGGTGGTTGTGTGCGCGCCCTATGTCTATCTGCCTGGTGTGCAAGCCCGGCTGGAGGGTACAGCGGTCGAATGGGGTGCCCAGGATCTCTCCATTGAGGCCAGCGGGGCCTACACCGGCGAGATATCCGCCGCCATGCTGCGGGACTTTGGCTGCGGCTACGTGATCGTTGGCCATTCAGAACGCCGCGCCTATCATGGTGAGAGCGATGCGCTGGTGGCGAAGAAGTATGCCGTGGCGCGTGCCGCTGGCCTGATCCCCATCCTCTGTGTCGGCGAGACGCTGGATGAGCGGGAACAGGGTATCACCGAAGAGGTGGTGGCCCGGCAACTGGATGCACTGATTGAGCTGGAAGGCGTGGCAGCGTTGACCGATGGCGTGATCGCCTATGAGCCGGTCTGGGCCATTGGTACCGGTAAAACGGCGAGCCCGGAACAGGCACAGGAGGTTCATGCCTTCATTCGTGGCCGGGTGGCGGCGAAGGATGCGGACGTGGCGGAAGGTGTGCGTATCCTTTACGGCGGCAGCATGAAACCGGATAATGCCCCGGAGCTGATCTCCAAGCCGGATATCGATGGTGGGCTTATCGGTGGTGCCTCCCTCAAGCCGGAAGATTTTCTCGGTATCTGTAAGGCAGCGAACTGATAATGCAAACGATTCTGGTCGTATTTCACCTGTTTCTCTCCCTTGGCTTGATTGGCCTTATACTGATTCAGCATGGTAAGGGTGCGGATGCAGGGGCGGCCTTTGGGTCCGGCGCTTCTGGAACTGTGTTCGGGGCCGAGGGTTCGGCAAATTTTCTCAGCCGGGCCACGGCACTGCTGGCCACGCTGTTTTTCATCACCAGCCTCACGCTGGCCTGGCATGCCATGCAGGTGACCGATCAACCCGGGTTGATGGAGACGGAGACGGCTCCGGCCCAGGTGCCTGCCTTCGAGATGCCAGAGATGCCAGAGATGCCGGAGATCCCGGGGCAGGAACCGGTCGCACCTGCCGCGCCAGTGTCTGAGCTGCCCGATATCCCGGCACCGCCGGCGGGTGGGGAGCGGGTCGAGTAAGCATGGATGTCTCCGGGCGGGTTCGGGGGTGTGCTGCATGCAGCGTTAACCAGGCCGATGTGGTGGAATTGGTAGACACGCTATCTTGAGGGGGTAGTGGCGTAAGCCGTGCCGGTTCAAATCCGGCCATCGGCACCATAATGACGCCGGCATCGACAGGAATCTGTCGATGCCGTTTTTTTATGGGAGGCGGGTTTCTAACTGATTGATTATGCTTGTTATTAAGAAAACGTTAAACTTGACAGCGAAGCGCTTTTTGCACTAAACTTTCGATTCGTTTTGATGCCTTGTATGTCCATGCGGTATGCGCGTCATGGACCTCCAAGAGAAGGGAGGCTGGGGAACATGCTTCTGGATTATCTGCCTGTCCTGGTGTTCATTGTCGTCGGCGCCATCGTCGGTGGGGTGATGATCGCGCTGGGGTTCATATTAGGTACCCGTCGCCCGGATAGTGAGAAACTCTCCCCCTATGAGTGCGGCTTCGAGGCTTTCGAAGACTCCCGCATGAAATTCGATGTCCGTTTTTACCTGGTCGCGATCCTGTTCATCATCTTCGATCTTGAGATTGCCTTTATGTTTCCCTGGGCAGTGGTGCTGAAGGAGATCGGCATGACCGGCCTCATCGCAATGACCCTGTTTCTTGGTATCCTGGTGATCGGCTTCATCTACGAGTGGAAGAAAGGGGCACTGGAATGGGAATAGAGGGTATTCTCGAACAGGGGGTGATCACCACCTCTGCCGACAAGTTGATCAACTGGGCGCGGACCGGTTCCCTCTGGCCCATGACATTCGGTCTCGCCTGCTGCGCAGTGGAGATGATGCAGGCGGGTGCCTCCCGTTATGATCTGGACCGTTTTGGTATCATCTTCCGGCCCAGCCCGCGCCAGTCCGACGTGATGATCGTGGCAGGCACTCTGGTCAACAAGATGGCCCCGGCGTTGCGCAAGGTATACGACCAGATGGCAGAACCGCGCTGGGTGATATCCATGGGCTCATGCGCCAACGGCGGTGGCTATTACCACTACTCCTACTCCGTGGTGCGGGGCTGTGATCGGATCGTGCCGGTCGATATCTACGTCCCGGGTTGCCCGCCAACGGCTGAGGCGCTGCTTTACGGCATCCTTCAGTTGCAGGAGAAGATCCGCCGTACCTCCACCATCGCCCGTCAGGCCTGACAGATCATGAACGAAAGCGCCAGGACAAAATCCCAAGTGCGCCTCGAGGCGCTGGTCGAGCACCTTGGTGCAGCCTTTGCGGAACAGGGGTGTGAGGTGATCCACCAGCTGGATGAGGCGACACTGGTAGTGCCCCGGGAACGGCTGCCCGAGGTGGCCACCCGGTTGCGTGATGGAGAGGCGTTCCAGTTCGATACGCTGATCGATCTCTGCGGCATCGACTACTCCACCTATGGCCACTCTGAGTGGGCCACTACCTCCGCCTCTGCCAGCGGCTATGGCCGGGGAGTCGAGCCGGACCGCGCAGAGCAGAAGGCGCAGCGTTTCGCAGCGGTCTATCACCTGCTTTCGGTGGCCCTCAATCAGCGCTTGCGGCTACGGGTCTACCTGGAGGACGAACAGCCCGTGGTGGCCTCTGTGGTGGAGATCTGGAGTGTTGCCAACTGGTTCGAGCGAGAGGCCTTCGATCTCTACGGGATCCTGTTCGATGGCCATCCGGACCTGCGGCGCATATTGACCGATTATGGTTTCATCGGACACCCGTTCCGCAAGGATTTTCCGCTGGAAGGGCAGGTGGAGATGCGTTATGACCCGGAACAGGCAAGGGTGATCTATGAGCCGGTAGAGCTCGAGCCCCGCATCCTGACGCCACGGGTGGTGCGTGAGGAGAGCCGATGCCTGGGGGAAGAGGACGAACAGCAGGACAGCAGCGATGCCTGAAATTCACAACTATACCCTGAACTTCGGCCCCCAGCACCCGGCTGCCCATGGCGTGCTGCGGCTGGTGCTGGAGATGGATGGTGAGGTGATCGAGCGGGCGGATCCGCACATCGGGCTGCTCCACCGGGCCACCGAGAAGCTGGCCGAGAGCAAGCCTTACAACCATACCATCCCCTACATGGATCGGCTCGACTACGTCTCCATGATGTGCAATGAGCACGCCTACGTCAGGGCCATCGAGTGGCTGTTAGGGGTAGAGGTGCCGGAACGGGCCCAGTATATTCGCACCCTGTTCGATGAGATTACCCGCATCCTCAACCACCTGATGTGGCTCGGTACGCACGCCCTGGACGTGGGGGCAATGACGGTCTTTCTCTATGCCTTTCGCGAGCGCGAGGATCTGATGGACTGCTATGAAGCGGTCTCCGGTGCCCGCTTGCATGCGGCCTATTATCGGGTTGGCGGTGTCTACCGGGATCTGCCGGACGAGATGCCGCGGTACGAGAAAAACACTTTTCGCAGTGACTCGGAGATCGACCAGCGAAACCAGGCGCGCCAGGGTTCGCTGCTGGACTTCATCGAGGATTTCAGCAACCGCTTTCCCGGGCTGGTGGATGAGTACGAAACCCTGTTGACCGACAACCGGATCTGGAAGCAACGCCTGGTCGGTATCGGTGTCGTCTCACCGGAGCGCGCCATGCAGTTGGGTTTTACCGGGCCCATGGCCCGTGGCTCCGGACTCGCCTGGGATCTGCGCAAGAAGCAGCCCTACGCCGCCTACGACAAGGTCGATTTCGATATACCGGTCGGTCAGAACGGTGACTGTTACGATCGTTATCTGGTGCGGGTGGAGGAGATGCGTCAGTCCAACCGCATTATCCAGCAGTGTGTGCGCTGGTTGAAAGAGAATTCAGGGCCGGTAATCGTTGCTGACCACAAGGTAGCCCCCCCCAACCGGGTAGAGATGAAACAGGGGATGGAGAACCTGATCCACCACTTCAAGCTGTTTACCGAGGGTTATTGCCCGCCGGTCGGCGAGGTCTACGCGGCGGTCGAGGCACCCAAGGGTGAGTTCGGCTGCTATCTGGTCTCCGATGGCTCCAACAAGCCCTACCGGCTGAAGATCCGTGCCCCCGGTTTTCCCCATATGGCCGCCATGAACGAGATGGTCAAGGGGCATATGCTGGCCGATGTGGTGGCGGTGATCGGTACCATGGATGTCGTGTTCGGGGAGATTGACCGCTGATGGGTTTCAGAAATGCACCAATGAGCAGCATCGAGCCGATTCAGGGGAAGGGGGAGCTGTTTTCCCCCGAGGTGCGGGCCAGGATCGACACATGGGTTGCCAAGTATCCGGATGGATGGAATCAGTCGGCGGTGATGGCCGCCCTGCGTATCGTCCAGGAAGATAATGGCGGGTTTCTGACCCAGGATCTGATGGACCAGGTCGCAGCCTACCTGGAGATGCCACCGATAGCGGTCTACGAGGTGGCCACATTCTACTCCATGTATGAGTTGAAGCCGGTGGGACAGCACAAGATCTGCGTCTGCACCAACGTTTCCTGCATGATCAACGGTTCAGATAAAATCGTCGAGCACATGGAGAAAAAACTGGGCATAAAGCTTGGCGAGACCACGGAGGACGGCCGCTTCACCCTGAAGGAGGTGGAGTGCCTGGGTGCCTGTGGTGGTGCCCCGATGTTCCAGATCGACACCAAGTACTACGAGAATTTGACCCCGGAACTGGTCGATTCGATCGTGGACGGGTTGGAGTAGACGATGGCAAACGAAGTCTGTTTTAGAAACATGGACCTCGATCGTCCCTGGCGGCTGGAGCAGTATCGGAGCCGGGGTGGCTACGAGGTGCTGACCCGCATCCTGCAGGAGAAGATGCCACCGACGGAGATCATCGAGGAGGTTAAGGCCTCGGGCCTGCGTGGCCGCGGTGGCGCCGGTTTCCCCACTGGGTTGAAGTGGAGTTTTATCTCGCGTAATGCGCCGGGGCAGAAATACGTGGTCTGCAATTCGGATGAGGGCGAGCCCGGTACTTTCAAGGATCGGGACATCCTGCGCTACAATCCGCATCAGCTGATCGAGGGGATGATCATCGCCGGCTATGCCATCGGCGCCACTCAGGGCTACAACTATATCCGGGGTGAGTTCTGGGAGCCTTACGAACGTTTCGAGGCGGCTCTGGAAGATGCGCGCGAGGCCGGTTTTCTGGGCACCGACCTGTTCGGTTCCGGATTCGATTTCGAGCTCTATTGCCACCTGGGTGGCGGCGCCTACATCTGTGGCGAGGAGACAGCGCTGCTGGAGTCGATCGAGGGCAAAAAGGGCCAGCCGCGCTACAAACCGCCGTTCCCCGCCTATTTCGGGCTCTATGGCCGCCCCACCATCATCAACAACACCGAGTCGCTGGCCTCCATCCCGGTGATCCTGGAGAAGGGTGGCGAGTGGTTTCGTGACCTGGGGGTTGAGAACAGCGGTGGTGCCAAGCTCTTCTCCATATCCGGCAACATCAATAACCCGGGGGTATTTGAGATCCCCATGGGTACCCCTTTCTCCGAACTGCTGGAGATGGCGGGTGGCATGAAAGAGGGCAGCAGACTTAAAGCTGTGATCCCCGGTGGTTCCTCCTCCCCGATCATACCGGGTGAGCAGATGATGGAGCTGACCATGGATTACGATGCCATCACCCGGGCCGGCTCCATGCTGGGTTCCGGGGCAGTGATCGTCCTCGACGACAGTAACTGCATGGTCAAGGTGCTGGAACGGATGTCTTACTTTTACTATGAAGAGTCCTGCGGCCAGTGCACCCCCTGCCGGGAAGGCACCGGCTGGCTCTACCGGGTGGTGCACCGGATAGAGCATGGGCAGGGCCGGCCAGAGGATCTGGCGCTGCTGGACGACGTGGCCGGCAAGATCGCCGGGCGCACCATTTGCGCCCTGGGTGATGCAGCGGCGTTGCCGGTGCAGGGGATGTTGAAGCATTTCCGGGATGAATTCGAATACCATATCGAACATAAACGATGCATGGTGGGCTGATCGGCCGGGGGCCGGTCTGCAGGATGGGACGGGCGCCCTGCCACCCCATAAAGGCAAATAGTGGTTTAGAGAACAACGTCAATGTCTGATGACCAGATGGTAACGATCGAAGTCGATGGGCGGGAACTGGAGGCCAAGGCCGGCACCATGCTCATCGAGGTGACTGATGCGGCAGGTATCAGTGTCCCCCGTTTCTGTTACCACAGGAAACTCTCCACCTCCGCCAACTGCCGTATGTGCCTGGTGGAAGTTGAAAAGGTGCCCAAGCCGCTGCCGGCCTGTGCCACGCCGGTGAACGAGGGGATGAAGGTCCACACCCGCTCGCCCCTGGCCCTGGCCGCCCAGAAGGGCACCATGGAGTTCCTGCTGATCAATCATCCCCTGGATTGCCCCATTTGCGATCAGGGTGGCGAATGCGAGCTGCAGGATCTCGCCCTGGGCTATGGTAGTGATGTATCCCGTTACACGGAGAGCAAACGGGTAGTCGCTGACAAGGATATCGGCCCGCTGATCGCCACCGACTTCACCCGCTGTATCCACTGCACCCGCTGCGTCCGTTTCGGCGCTGAGATTGCGGGTGTGCGTGAACTGGGGGCCACCGGGCGGGGCGAACACATGGCCATCGGCACCTATGTGGAGAAGAGCGTCGATTCGGAACTCTCCGGCAACATTATCGATGTCTGTCCGGTGGGCTCGCTTACCTCCAAGCCTTTCCGGTTTCGTGCCCGTGCCTGGGAGCTGGTTCAGCACGATACCATCGCCCCCCATGATTCGGTCGGTTCCAATCTGCATCTGCATGAGCGGCGCGGGCAGGTGATGCGGGTTCACCCGCGGGACAACGAGGCGGTCAACGAGTGCTGGATCTCGGACCGGGACCGTTTCAGCTATGAAGGGCTCAACAGCGATCAGCGCCTGACCCGGCCGATGATCAAGCGCAATGGCAAGTGGCAGCAGAGCGAGTGGCAGCAGGCGCTGGAAGCGGCAGTGAACGGGCTGAAACAGGCGCGGGGCGCTGGCGGTGACCGCCTGGGTGCCCTGGTCTCTCCCTCCGCCACCCTGGAGGAGCTCTATCTGGCGGGATCTCTGATGCGCGCCCTGGAGAGCGATAATATCGATTTTCGCTTGCGCCAGGGGGACTTCCGCAGTGAGGAACCCCGTTTCCCCTGGCTGGGTCAGGAGATCGCTGACCTGGAAACGCTGGAGGCGGCGCTGTTGGTCGGCGCCAATCCCCGCAAGGAACAGCCAATCTTTGGCCACCGCCTGCGCAAGGCGGCGCTGGCCGGGGCAAAGATCAGTTATATCAACCCGTTGAAGCTGGACCTCACCTACCACAGCGAACAGCTGGTAGGTACTCCCGCCGGGATGCTGGATGATCTGGCCGGTGTGGCCAAGGCGCTGGGTGTCGCTGGAACCCTGACCGATGGTGCCGAAGCGGGCAAGCGGCACCAGGCGCTGGCGGACCAGCTCAAGTCGGCTGGAAAGGCCACTGTCCTGCTGGGAAACATCGCGGTTGCGCACCCCGATTACTCCCTGATCCAGGCCCTGGCCTCTGCGATTGCCAGAGCGGTGCAAGCCACCTTCGGCTATCTGCCTGAGGCGGCGAACAGCACAGGGGCCAGATTGGCCGGCGCCATGCCGCTGGACGGGGGCGCGGATGCACATTCCATGCTGCAGGAGCCCCGCAAGGGTTATTTGCTGCTGGGTGTGGAGCCCGGCCTGGATTTCTGGGACCCGGCCCTGGCAGCGGGTGCTTTCGAACGGGCGGAGTTCGTGGTTGCTCTCAGCAGTTTCCGCAGCCCCTCGCTGGAGGCAGCCGCAGATGTTCTGCTGCCACTGGCCGCCTTTGCCGAGACCTCCGGTACCTATATCAATGCGGCGGGCAGTTGGCAATCATTCAAGGGTGCGGTGAGACCCGCGGGTGATGCCCGCCCCGGCTGGAAGATCCTGCGGGTGATGGGCAATCTTCTCGACCTGGAAGGGTTCGAGCAGGAGAGTTCGGAACAGGTGCTGGAGCAGCTGAAGCAGGCAGCCGCCGGGATGAAGCCGGACAACGCCGTGGCGGAGACAGCTTCCAGCGAGCGTCGCAGCCAGGTCGACCGTCTGATGCGTGTGGGTGACGTTCCCCTCTATGCCATCGACCCACTGGTGCGCCGGGCCCAGGCTCTGCAACAGACCCGTGACGCGATCAAGGCGGGTGTCTGGATCAACGGGGCGGTTGCAGTGCAGCTGGGGCTGGCTGCGGGTGATCAGGTGACGGTGACTCAGTCCGGTCATCGGGTGGCCCTGCCGGTAGCGATAGACCCGGCCCTGCCGGATGGTTGTGTACGGATACCCGCTGGCCTGTCGGGCACCGAGACCCTGGGCCCACAGTTTGGCGAAGTGACCCTGGAGAAGGCATAGAACCATGGATGCATTGATGAATCTCTGGGCATGGCTGGGCGAGAATCTGCTCATCGTACAGATCCTGATAAAGATCGTGGTGATCGTGGCGCCATTGATGCTCTGTGTCGCCTATTTCACTTACGCCGAGCGTAAGATCATCGGCTACATGCAGGTCCGTATCGGGCCCAACCGGGTCGGTCCCAAGGGGTGGCTGCAGCCCATTGCCGATGCGGTCAAACTGATGTTCAAAGAGATCGTGATCCCCAGCGGCGCGAACAAGATCCTGTTTCTGATTGCGCCCATCCTTACCCTGGGTCCGGCACTGGCCGCCTGGGCGGTGTTCCCGTTCGGGGATGGCATGGTGCTGGCGGACATCAATGCGGCCCTGCTCTATGTGCTGGCGCTCACCTCGGTGGGTGTCTACGGTGTAATCATCGCCGGCTGGGCCTCCAACTCCAAGTACGCCTTTCTTGGCGCCATGCGCTCGGCGGCCCAGATCGTCTCTTATGAGATCGCCATGGGCTTTGCCCTGGTGGGTGTGCTGGTAGCGGCGGGCAGCCTCAATCTGGGCGAGATCGTGCGCGCCCAGGCGGGGGAGGCCGGCCTGTTCAACTGGTTCTGGCTGCCCCTGCTGCCCCTGTTCCTGATCTACTTCATCTCCGGCGTGGCCGAGACCAACCGGGCGCCGTTCGACGTTGCGGAAGGGGAGTCGGAGATCGTGGCCGGGTTCCATGTCGAGTACTCCGGGATGCCGTTCGCGGTCTTCTTCCTGGGCGAGTACGCCAACATGATCCTGGTCTCTGCCCTGACGGTCATCTTCTTTCTCGGTGGCTGGCTATCCCCGTTCCTTGGCTGGCCGGTGATCGGCCCGCTGTTCGACTGGGTCCCCGGCTTCGTCTGGCTGTTCCTGAAGACCGCATTCGTCGGGTTCTTTTTCCTCTGGCTGCGTGCCACCTTTCCCCGTTATCGCTATGACCAGATCATGCGGCTGGGCTGGAAGGTGTTCATCCCCATCACCATCGTCTGGATTCTGGTGGTGGGCCTGGCAGTGGTGTATCAGCTGCCCTGGTGGTTCGATTGATAACGGTGTGACGGATGAAAGCGCTGAGCAACTACTTCAAGAGTCTGTTTCTGCTGGAACTGTTCCGGGGCCTGAGTGTTACCGGGCGGTATCTGTTCCGTAAGAAAGTCACTGTCCAGTATCCAGAGGAGCGGGCACCCATGTCGCCTCGCTTCCGGGGTCTGCACGCCCAGCGCCGCTACGAGAATGGCGAAGAGCGCTGTATCGCCTGCAAGCTGTGCGAGGCCGTCTGCCCGGCGCTCGCCATCACCATCGAGGCCGAGGAGCGTGAGGATGGATCGCGCCGCACCACCCGTTATGACATCGACCTGTTCAAGTGTATCTTCTGCGGCTACTGCCAGGAGTCCTGCCCGGTGGATGCAATCGTCGAGACCCGGATCTACGAGTACCACTTCGAAAACCGGGAAGATGCGATCATGACCAAGGAGAAACTCCTGGCCATCGGTGACAAGCACGAACATCAGATAGCGGCGGATATCGCGGCTCAAGCCAAGTACCGCTGAGGAGAGCACGGGTTACCTGACCTGTTCTGGAAGAATTTATGACATTCGAACTGCTTGTCTTCTATGTATTTGCCGCCATCCTGGTGTTTGCCGCCACGATGGTGATCACCCGCCGCAACCCGGTCCACTCGGCCCTGTTCCTGGTGCTGGCTTTCTTTACCAGTGCCGGTATCTGGCTGATGGCGGAAGCGGAGTTCCTGGCTATCGTGCTGGTGCTGGTCTACGTGGGGGCGGTGATGGTGCTGTTCCTGTTCGTGGTGATGATGCTCGATATCGAGGTTGCCGCCCTGAAGGCGGGTTTCATCCGCTACCTGCCGGTGGGACTGCTGATCGCGCTGCTGATGGCGTTCGAGATCTTCCTGGTGGTGGGGCCGGCCAACTTCGGGCTGGAACAGTTCCCCGCACCGGCACCACACCCGGCCGACTACAACAACACCGCGGAACTGGGGCGTGTCCTTTACACCGTCTACATGTACCCGTTCGAGGTGGCCGCGGTGATCCTGCTGGTGGGCATCATCGCCGCCATCGGACTGACCTTGCGCAAGCGTCCCCAGACCAAGTACCAGAACCCCTCCCTGCAGGTACGGGTGAAGAAGGGGACGGACCGTATCCGGGTGGTAAAGATGGAGGCGGAGGATTGATATGATCGCACTTTCCGATTATCTGATTCTGGGCGCCATCCTCTTCTCCCTGTCGCTGGCGGGCATCTTTCTGAACCGCAAGAACGTGATTATCCTGCTGATGTGCGTGGAACTGATGCTGCTGGCGGTCAATATGAACTTCGTTGCCTTCTCCCATTTTCATGGAGACACGGTGGGGCAGGTGTTCGTCTTCTTCATCCTGACTGTCGCGGCAGCCGAGGCGGCGATCGGACTGGCTATCCTGGTGGTCCTGTTCCGCAACCGGCGCACCATCGATGTCGAGGATCTCGATACATTGAAGGGCTGATTCCCGGCCCGCAAATGGACGCGAAATAACGCACATGGAAAACATCTACCTGACAATCGTCCTGGCTCCCCTGTTCGGGGCCATTATCGCCGGCCTCTGGGGTGGGAAGATCGGGCGTGCGGGGGCCCACTGGGTGGCCAGTTCCGGGGTGGGCCTCTCCACTCTGCTCTCCTTCTATGTGCTCTGGCAGTTCATCCAAGGCGATGCCCAGATCTACAACGAAACGATCTACACCTGGATGGTAAGTGACGGCCTGCGGATGGAGGTGGGTTTTCTGGTGGATCAGCTGACCGCTGTGATGATCAGCGTGGTCACCTTCGTCTCTTTCTGTGTCCACATCTACACCATCGGCTACATGGCGGATGACGAGCATAACTGGCCGGATACCAGCCTGGCCGGGCGCAACAGCTACCAGCGTTTTTTCAGCTATATCTCACTGTTCACTTTCTCCATGCTGATGCTGGTGATGTCCAACAACTTCCTGCAGCTGTTCTTCGGCTGGGAGGCGGTGGGCCTGGTCTCCTATCTGTTGATCGGCTTCTGGGCGGTGCGTCCCACCGCCGTGTTTGCCAACCTGAAGGCGTTCCTGGTCAACCGGGTGGGTGACTTCGGTTTCATTCTCGGTATCGCTGCCGTGGCCATGTATGCCAACAGCCTGGACTACGCCGAGGTGTTCGCCCGGGCGCCGGGGCTGGCCGACACCCAGATCCAGATCTGGGGCGACACCCGCTGGTCCCTGATGTCGGTGGTCTGTATCCTGCTGTTCGTTGGTGCCATGGGCAAGTCGGCCCAGGTCCCGTTGCATGTCTGGCTGCC
>JAUUYI010000301.1 GCA_030590525.1 Sedimenticola sp.
ATTTTTTCCTAAAAGCAATAAGTTATATATCCATGATCACATCATGGTGTTGAGGTCTGCAATAAATTCCATATTGAGAATTGCTGCAGGTTCTCATTTCCCATGCCATCAGATGAGTGGTGTTTTGGACCCGGATCCCGGGATCTCCTGCACCAGACGGGGCACCAGATACCCCGGCAGTTCCCGCATGACGGCTCGATGCAGTTCAATTGCCTCTGGCTCGGGTACCGCAAAGTGGCCAGCACCTTGAACTGGATCCAACTGGTGCAGGTAATAGGGGAGTATCCCTGCGGCAAAGAGCCCCTCACTCAATTCCACCAGGGCCTGTGGTGAGTCATTCACACCTCTCAGCAGGACTGATTGATTCAGTAGTGACACGCCGGTTGCGCGAAGGCTGGAGAGCGCGGCACGGAGTATTTCGGTGATCTCGCGGGCGTGATTGATGTGGAGTACCAGCACGGATTGCAGTTCGGGGTTACTGAGCCAGTCACTCATTTCGGCGGTTATCCGTTCCGGAAGCACTGCCGGTAACCGGGTGTGAACCCTTAAACGCTTGACATGGGGTATTTCCGCGAGCACTCGGGTGAGGTGGGCCAGCCGCTTATCCGACAGCATCAGGGGGTCGCCGCCGCTGAGAATCACTTCGCTGATCTGCTCTGAGCGTACGATGAAATCGATGGCATTGCGCCAGTAACCACGCTCGGCACTGGATCCGGAATAGGGGTAATGGCGACGGAAGCAGTAGCGGCAGTGGATGCCGCAGGCGCCGGTGGTGATGAGTAGCACCCTACCGTGGTATTTCTGCAGTACACCGGTTTCCACACTTCGGTCCAGGTCACCTACCGGATCGGTGCTGAATCCAGGTCGCAATCGAAGCTCATCATCGATGGGAAGTACTTGGCGCAGAAGTGGGTCATGCGGGTTTTCCGGCTCCATCAGGGCGGCATAACCAACGGGTACCCGTAAGCTGAAATCCTTGGCCGCCGCCCGGGCGCCAGGTAGCAGGTCAAGGTCGATTTTAAGGTAGTCGAGCAGTGCCTCTACCCGGGTGAAGGCGCTGGCGAGCTGTTGTTGCCAGGAAGGGGTCTGACATGGGGCGGCGGTTCGATGTATCATGCGCTTTTTCAGTTTGGCAGCTTCGCGAGGAAGAGATGGCAAGTTACAGTACCAATGAGTTCAAGGGTGGTCTGAAAATCATGCTGGATGGAGATCCCTGTTCCATTATTGAGAATGAATTCGTCAAACCGGGCAAAGGCCAGGCCTTTAATCGGGTCAGGATCCGCAATCTCAAGACCGGGCGTGTCATCGAACGTACCTTTAAATCCGGCGAGAGTGTGGAAGCGGCGGATGTGCTGGAAGTGGAGTTGCAGTACCTCTACAACGATGGCGAATTCTGGCACTTCATGGACCAGGAGAGTTACGAACAGTTCAGTGCCGATACCAAAGCGCTGGGTGAGACCAGCAAGTGGTTGAAGGATCAGGCGAGCTGTACCGTCACCCTCTGGAACGGCACCCCCATTATCGTCGAGCCACCGAATTTTGTAACCCTTACCATTACTGAAACCGACCCCGGGTTGAAGGGTGATACTTCGGGAGGAGGCGGGAAGCCCGCTACCCTGGAAACGGGTGCAGTGGTGAGAGTACCCCTGTTCATCCAGTCCGGAGAGATGATCAAGGTCGACACACGCTCGGGGGAGTATGTCTCCCGCGCCAAGGAATAGTGAGCAATGGAGTGGCGGCCTGCCGCGACCCCCGAGCGATTGCAGGCGCGTGCGCAACTCCTGGCAAAGGTGCGTGACCATTTTTTCCGTACCGGGGTGATGGAGGTAGAGACGCCAGCCTGTTCTGTTGCCACCGTCACCGACCCCACGATCGACAGCCTTGCAACCCGTTACAGTGGGCCCGGAGCTGCTGATGGGCGGATGCTCTATCTGCACACATCTCCCGAATTTTCGATGAAAAGATTACTGGCTGCCGGGTCTGGAGCAATCTTTCAGATCTGCAGGGTGTTTCGGGATGGCGAGGCGGGGCGTTTCCACAATCCGGAGTTTACCCTGCTCGAGTGGTATCGACCGGGTTACGATCATCATCGGTTGATGGATGACGTGGCAGAGCTGGTGCAGGCGTTGCTTCCTGCCCGGGTGGCGGAGGAGCGCATCAGTTATGCAGCACTGTTTCACCGCCATCTGGGGATAGATCCTCTCGCTCTGTCACCCCAGGCGCTACGCCGGGTTGCCGGGGAACAGGGGGTGGCGGGTGCCGATACCCTGGATCTGACGGACCGGGACAGCTGGCTCGATCTGTTGATGACCCACTGTATTGAACCGGTACTCCCACCCGGACTCTGTTTCGTCTATGACTACCCTGCAAGCCAGGCATCGCTGGCCAGGATACGCCCGGACGATCCGCTGCTGGCAGAGCGCTTCGAGCTCTATCTGGATGGTCTGGAACTGGCAAACGGGTTTCACGAGCTGGCGGATGCAGTCGAACAGCGGCGGCGTTTCCGACATGACCTGACGTGCCGCCGGGCACTGGGGAAGTCCCAGCCCCCCCTGGACGAGCGATTCCTCTCTGCCCTGGAAGCGGGCCTCCCGGATTGTTCCGGGGTGGCGCTGGGGATCGATCGTCTGCTGATGCGGATTACTGGTGCTGACCATATCGACCAGGTATTGGCTTTTCCGCTGGAGCGGGCCTGAGGCTTAGAGCTGCTTAACCAGCTCACCAATCTGCTCCCCCACATGCACTGTGGTACCCGGTTGCAGTGATTCACTCCATTGGATTGTATTTCGGGGAAACAGCAGGATTACGGTGGAACCCATGTTGAAGCGTCCCATCTCCTCACCCTTGTCCAGTTCCACTGGTTCCGGTGGCTCTCCGGTGTAGTCCCAGTGGCTGATATGGTGTGACAGGGGGGTAACGGCGCCGGCCCAGACCGTGTCCATACTGGCCACGAAAATGGCGCCCACCATGATCACGGCCATTGGCCCTGTCTCGGTCTCAAACAGGCAGATCACCCGTTCGTTGCGGCTGAACAGCCGTGGTACCGCCCGGGTGGTGGATGGGCTGACACTGAACAGGCGACCGGGAACATGGATCATCTTCTTCAGTATGCCGCCGAAGGGCATGTGAATACGGTGGTAGTCTCTGGGAGAGAGATAAATGGTGGAGACTTCCCCGCCCTCGAAGATCTCCGCCATTTGCGGGTCTCCCCCCAGCAGCTCCTGCGCCGAATAGAACTGCCCCTTGGCTTGTATGATTCGCCCCTGTTCAATTCGGC
>JAUUYI010000268.1 GCA_030590525.1 Sedimenticola sp.
GGTGCGTGCCCTGTTCGATGAGAACCGCAAGTCGGTGAAATCGGCGGGTCCTTCGACACCAGTCGAGGTGCTTGGCCTCTCCGGCGTGCCCAATGCGGGAGATGACGCACTGGTGGTGCCGAATGAGCGCAGGGCGCGGGAGTTGGCTGGCGTGCGCCAGGAGAAGAACCGGGATAGCCGCATGGCCACCCAGAAAGCGGCCAAGTTGGATGAGTTCTTCGCCAACATGAACGAGGGAAAGGTTAACTATGTCAATCTGATCATCAAGGCCGACGTGCAGGGCAGCGTGGAGGCATTGAGAGAATCGCTGGCCAAGCTCTCCACTGATGAAGTAAAGGTCAAGGTGGTGGCCTCAGCGGTTGGGGGTATTAACGAGTCGGATGTGAATCTGGCCCTCACCTCCGAAGCCTTTATCATTGGCTTCAACGTGCGTGCTGATGCCACGGCCCGCAGGGTGGCGGAAGAGCAGGGCGTCGATCTCCGTTACTACAGTATCATCTATGAGATCATAGATGACGTAAAGGCGGCCCTCTCCGGCCTGCTTACACCGGAGATTCGTGAGGAGATTGTTGGTCTGGCCGAGGTGCGGGACGTGTTCCGTTCCTCCAGGATCGGTGCCATCGCCGGCTGCATGGTGATCGAGGGTATGGTCAGGCGTAATAACCCGATCCGGGTGTTGCGGGACAACGTAGTGATCTACGAAGGTTCCCTGGAGTCACTGCGGCGCCACAAGGATGATGTCAACGAGGTGAAGGCGGGTACCGAGTGCGGTATCGGCGTGAAGAACTACAACGACGTCAAGGCGGGTGATCACATCGAGGTGTTCGAACGCACCGAGGTTGCCCGGAAACTCTGATCGACGGGTCAGAAGTTGCAACAGAGGCAGGCTCCTGGTTGATCCCGTGAATGGTTATTGGCAGGGAAACTTATGGCACGTGAATTCAAACGGACCGATCGCGTCGGGGCGCAGATGCAGAGGGACCTGGCGGGACTGGTCCGGGATGAGCTGGACGACCCGAGGCTTGGCATGATCACCATCCAGGAGGTGAGGGTGGTGCGCGACTTTTCCCAGGCAAAGGTTTTCTTCACCACCATGGGGGGGGAGTTGGATGTTGCCAGCACCACCCGACTGCTGAAGGAGGCCTCCCCCTTTCTTCGCCACGAACTGGGTCGCAGGATGAAGATGCGTACCATACCTGAGCTGCATTTCGTCCATGATGTGTCTGTCGAACGGGGGGAACAACTCTCGGAGTTGATCGAGCAGGCGATGACATCGGACGCGTCTAAACACAAAGAGTAAATCCAACATGGGTCGTCGACGTCAGAAAGGACGCAATGTACAGGGCATCTTATTGCTGAATAAACCGTTTGGGGAGACCTCTAACGAGGCGTTGCAAAAGGTCAAGCGCATGTTTGATGCGCGCAAGGCGGGCCACACGGGCAGCCTCGATCCTCTGGCGACAGGTCTGCTGCCGATCTGTTTCGGCAATGCCACCAAGATATCCGCTTTCCTGCTGGATGCCGACAAGCGCTACTGGGTCCGGGTCAGGCTCGGAGTGACCACCACCACCGCAGATACCGAGGGGGATGTACTGGAGACCCGGCCGGTCACCGGTATCACCCGTTCGGCGATACTGGAGGCAATGGAGGGATTCCGGGGGGAGATCCAACAGATCCCACCGATGTACTCCGCCCTCAAACACAAGGGGGAACGGCTCTACAAACTGGCCCGGGAAGGGATAGAGGTGGAGCGTGAGCCGCGCAGCGTGAAGATCTATGAGCTGAATCTTCTCAGTTGTGATCTACCCGAACTGGAACTGGATGTGCGCTGCTCGAAAGGGACCTATGTCCGTACCCTGGCAGAGGATCTTGGTGTAGTTCTGGGCACGGGAGCCCATGTCACCGCGCTGCGCCGTACCGGTGTTGGCCCTTTCGGCGAAGAGGGGATGATCAGCGCGGAGACTCTGCATGAAAAACGGGAGCAGGGGCTCGGGGCGCTGGATGCGCTGCTGTTGCCGATAGAGCGTGCACTCGATGACTGGCCAGAGGTTCGGCTCTCCCCGGACACCGCTTTCTATCTGCGTCAGGGGCAAGCGGTGCTGGTGCCCAATGCGCCTGTCTCCGGCAGGGTGAGGCTATATAATGCCAACGGATTCATCGGTGTGGGTGAGATTCTGGATGATGGCCGGGTGGCCCCAAAGCGTCTGATGTGAGTGGGTCTGCCCCGCTGTTACGCGATTGATTAGAATCAACGAAACCCGCATACTCAGCTTGCGTTCACAAACCAGAATATAGCCACGGATTGACGCAGGTTGAATACGGGTATTGAAGGCTGCAAACGATCCGTGTTAATCAGTGGCTGAATCTCTATTGATCCCGTCCGGCCTTGCCCGCTGGAAGGTGTATCGTATCGATGCCCCGTTCTGCGGGGTGAGCATGGCCGAGACCCTGAACTCATTGTCGGGGTGGCCGCAAACATTTACTCAATGAGGAGTAATCGAAAATGGCAGTGACTGTAGAACAGAAGAAGGCGATCGTAGAAGAATATGGGCGATCCGCCAATGATAGCGGTTCCACGGAGGTACAGGTGGCACTGCTGACTTCACGGATAAAAGATCTCACCGAACATTTCGCTGAGCATAAGCATGACCATCACTCCAGGCGCGGTCTGGTGCGGATGGTTAACTCCCGTCGTAAGCTGCTGGACTACCTCAAAGCCAAAGATGTCGAGCGCTATCGAGACCTGATCAAGCGTCTGGGCCTGCGTCGCTAACACTAACTTGAGGATTCCCAAGTGACTCCAATTAGAAAAGAGTTTCAATACGGCGACCATACGATCATCCTGGAGACCGGCGAGATCGCCCGCCAGGCTGACGGTGCGGTTATGATCAATATGGGCGACACGGTAGTACTCTGTACTGTCGTCGGTTCCAAATATCCGGTGGAAGGGCGTGATTTCTTTCCGCTGACCGTGGACTATCAGGAGAAGACCTATGCCGCAGGCAAGATCCCGGGTGGTTTCTTCCGGCGTGAGGGGCGTCCCTCGGAGAAGGAGATCCTGGTTTGCCGCCTGATCGACCGGCCGATCCGCCCCCTTTTTCCCAAGGGTTATAAAAATGAAACCCAGGTGATCTGTACCGTCAAATCGCTGAACCCGGCGGTGGACCCGGAGATCCCCTCTCTGATCGGCACTTCTGCGGCATTGGCCATCTCCGGTCTGCCGTTCGATGGCCCGATCGGCGCCGCCCGTGTCGGTTACAAGGATGGGGAGTATCAGCTCAACCCGGCCAGTACCGGCGTCAATGAAGCGACCGACCTGGACCTGGTCGTCGCCGGTACCGAAAAAGCGGTGCTGATGGTGGAGTCAGAGGCCAGGGAGCTCTCTGAAGAGGTGATGCTGGGTGCGGTGCTGTTCGGTCACGAGCAGATGCAGGTGGCCATCCAGGCCATCCGGGAACTGGCGGCAGAAGTTGCTAAGCCGATTGCCGAGTTCAGCCTGCCGGAAGAGGATGCAGAACTGGCGGCTGCGGTAGAGGCGGAGGCGGGC
This sequence comes from Sedimenticola sp., assembly GCA_030590525.1. GTDB lineage: Bacteria > Pseudomonadota > Gammaproteobacteria > Chromatiales > Chromatiaceae > JAUXBK01. The sequence goes on from JAUUYI010000268.1 coordinate 3,548, forward strand.
CAGGCACTGTCGGAGGCCTATACCATTGCTGACAAGATGGAGCGCTACGGCCGCACCGATGTGATCGCCGCGGAGGTAAAGGGTAAACTCTGCGCCGGTCACGATGCGAAATGGAACGAAGGCGAGGTTGGGAATGCGCTCGACAAGCTGAAAAAGCGGATCGTTCGTAGCCGTATCCTGGCTGGCGACCCCCGCATTGACGGCCGGGACACCCGAACCGTCAGGCAGATCA
>JAUUYI010000186.1 GCA_030590525.1 Sedimenticola sp.
CCGCTGTCACTCATTATCAGCGGATTTGCTCCGGTCACGGATGTCCGGCGCACCCTGACCCCTCAGCTGCGCACCGACCGGGGTGACAGTGACCTGATCCTGATCGATCTGGGGAAGGGGGCCAACCGCCTCGGCGGATCGGCGCTGGCTCAGGTCTACAAGCAGCTGGGACACCACAGCCCGGACCTGGACGACCCGGAGATGATGAAACGTTTCTTCGGAGTGATCGGCGAGCTCAACCGCAATGATCTGTTGCTGGCCTACCATGACCGTTCGGATGGTGGCCTGTTCGTCACCCTGTGCGAGATGGTCTTTGCCGGGCGTTGTGGTGCGACGCTTCAGATCGAGGGGTTGGGAAGAGATGACCTGGCTCTCCTGTTCACTGAAGAGTTAGGGGCAGTCATCCAGGTTGCCCACCGGGATACCGATGAGGTGTTGAAGCTGCTGCATGATGCCGGCCTCGGACATCACTCCTATGTGATCGGGACCCACAGCGATGATGAGCAGCTGGAGATCCGTCGCAACCGGCAGCTGTTGTTCTCCGCAAGCCGGGTGGAACTACAGCAGGCCTGGTCTGAGACCACCCGGGAGATGCAGGCGCTGAGGGATAACCCGACATGCGCCTGGGAGGAGTTTGAGCGTATCGCCGACGCCAGCGATCCGGGTATCCAGGTGCAGCTGAGCTTTGACCCGGATGTGGCCGCTCCCATGATCGTCAGTGGCAGGCGCCCCCCTGTGGCCATCCTGCGGGAGCAGGGGGTCAACGGCCAGATCGAAATGGCCAACGCCTTCCATCGGGCCGGTTTCGACTGCATCGATGTCCACATGTCAGACATCCTCTCCGCGCGGGTGACACTGGAGCACTTCAAAGGACTGATCGCCTGTGGCGGTTTCTCCTATGGCGATGTGCTGGGTGCCGGTGAGGGGTGGGCCAAGTCCATCCTCTTCAATCCACAGGCCCGGGATCAGTTCCTGGCCTTCTTCGAACGGGCAGACAGCTTTGCACTGGGGGTCTGCAACGGTTGTCAGATGCTCTCCAACCTGCACCAGCTGATCCCTGGCGCCGATCACTGGCCTCATTTCGTGCGCAATCGCTCGGAGCAGTTCGAGGCCCGCTTCGTCACGGTGGAGATCCCGGAGAACCCTTCCCTGCTGTTACAGGGGATGGCGGGCTCCCGCCTTCCAATCGCGGTCGCCCACGGTGAAGGGCGGGCGGAGTTCCGGGATCAGGCCCACCTGGAAAGTGCCCGAACCCAGGTGGCCCTGCGCTACCTGGAGAACAGCGGTGAGGTGGCGACTCGCTACCCGGCCAATCCCAATGGCTCCCCGGAGGGAATCGCCGGCCTGACCAGCGCAGATGGGCGGGTCACCATCATGATGCCCCACCCGGAGCGGGTGGTGCGCCGGGTGCAGAACTCCTGGTACCCGGGAGGGGAGGGGGAGGACGGCCCCTGGATGCGGCTGTTTCATAACGCCCGAACCCTGTTTTAAAAGCAGCCTTCCCGGTGCGCACCGCAAGCGGCGCACACCCTACCCCTCTTCGTAACCCCGCAGATGCGTAGGATGGGCAAATGCGCGAAGCGCCGTGCCCATCACCGGGACTGGAACCTCGGCCTTACGTTATTCATGAGTTACAAGCTATTTTCAACTCCCCTGTTTTGTCCCGCTCCTCGGCCCCTGCTTCAGACTCCTGCTCCTGTATGCTGCTGCGGGCCGGCTGCAGCGGGTCGGCACCAATAGTGCCGACCAGGCTCTCCAGATAATCCGGGCTCTGTACTTGCTCCAATCTGGTCTGGGCGCCAGTGAGTCGGCTGGCGATGTCCAACTGCTTCACTTCGTCGGCATGGCTCGCCAGATTGAGAAACTGTTGCAGACTGTGCACATGGCGGCGCCACAGGGCGATATCCCGCTCCTGTTTGATCTCCAGTCGCTCCTGGTACCAGTCAGACTCCAGTAGATAGTTACGCGTGAACATGGCGCGGAATTCCGGACTGTGGGCATCCATGCCCTGATACTCTCCATGGGCCATGATATTAATCAGTGCCTTGAGGGGCGGGCAGGCATCCTCGATGCTCCCATCCTCCAGGTACTGCCGGGCCACTTTCTGCTGTGCCTCTACGATGTTGTTCACCCCATCGACGAACACTTCCAGCCCCTGGCGCTCCGGCTGCAGGATATCGGCGGTGAAGACAGAGGCCGGATTGTCGAAGATCTTGCCCAGGAATTCGCGCACGAAGCGATCGGTGATACGGTAACCCAGGCGGCTGGCCAGCACCGTTTTTCCCTGGTGCTCGAAATCTTCCAATGGTTCCAGATAACCCTTCTCCAGCATAGAGTCGGGTTGCCGCTCCTCATGGCTCAGCCGGGTCCATATCTCGGGTACCAGCAGGCTGATGTCATGATTCACCCGCACGTTCGGGCCGATATATCCCGCGGAACTGGAGAAGCCGGCATAGCCGGTAAGGATGAACGAGACCAGCGTGTTATTCATGTCCGGGGTCGGACGCAGGGCGTTGAATGGTCCTTTGGTCAGTGCCCCCTCACTGCCAGCGCCCGTGGTCGAGGGGGATTTACCGGTGAGGCTGCAGATAAAATCCATGAACAGCTCAGGCAGTTCCTGATAGTGAATCGGATTGTAGACTGCCAGCGGGCGGATGCCGGGCTCCGGCGGATTGTTCCGGCGGCCGGCCAGTACCGCGTCCACCGGGTGGCAGAGTGGATCATTCAGAGGCAGCTTGCGGTGAAAGCGGGCACCGATGTCGGCCACGTAGCGGCGGATCGGATTTTCCAGGTCCGGCCGGGTCTGCAGGTAGCGCGGGTTTTTCGACGGCTTGCCATCCACCAGCCGTGGGTGAGCCGAGGAGACCACATAGCAGTCCCCTGCCTGGTAGGCCTGCTCCAGCAACTCCCGCATGGGTGGCGTGAAGTTGCACATGGTCAGCACGTCTTCTGCCACTTGCGCCAGCTTCTTCCCCTTGAGCGGTTCGTAATTGGCCAGGAAGTTGCCCGGCCGGGACATGTCCAACTCGGTCTGCTTATCGAAACCGGGATGGATGGCGTCGTCCGGGCGCTGAAACAGGCGGTTTTCACAATTTTTGACCAGTTTGATGCTCAGTTTTTCCCGTCCCTCTTCATGGGTGGTGCAGGGGGGCAGAACCACCACCGAGGCGGTGATATCATCTTCCATCTGGATCTTTTCCGCGGCGATGAAGTCTTGTCGTACCTTGAAGGTGCGCCACTTGCTCTCCATGTCGAAACCAACCCGCAGGTAGGAGGCGATGATCCGCCGGTCATACAGCTTGAGCTCATGGGCGGGGGCGCCATCCACCTCGTCCACCGACAGGTAGCGGCGCCAGTCGTTTCCCCATTCGGGGCGGTAGAAGCGCTTGATAAGGAATGCCAGGGCCTGGATGCGCGGGGGCATGGATTCCAGCCACTGGTTGAACGCATCGGTATAGCTGGAGGAGGGTGTGAGCAGCTTGATCACGGAACCCAGACTGCGCTCCAGACTCAGCGGGTTGCGGGTGGCGTCCCGGTCTTCGTGTTCGAAACCCGGTTTGAAACGGTTGGTATAGTCCTGTTCGAATATCTCCTGCACCCGTTCCAGATCCTTCTCCAGGTCGTCGACGAACAGGGGCCCGAAAATGACCGCGTCGTCCAGCGCCTTGGAGATCTCTGACTTGCCGCCACCGGAGACGGTAGAGGGCTTATGGCAGAAAGTGCCCTCTGCGTCGGTACCGATCAGGTTCCAGGTTGGGGCTGACCGGTGTTTGATCATCTCCACCTTGTAGCCGTTGGGCTGTATATAGATCTTCTCTGGCTGCAGGCGGATACTGCGGTTCTGTCCATCCCGCCTCCAGCTGATCGTCTGGGCCTTGAGGTCCATCCTGAGATCCTGGGGTACATAGATGACGTCCGGATACCTGCGGTCGATGGCATGGCCTTCCGGCTGCAGTTCCATGAGTGCACCGTAACGCTCGAGCATTGTGGCAAAGGAATAGCCGGGCTCACGGGTCTCGCTATCGACCCCGAACTCCTCGCCGTGGCTGCGGCGGGTGAAGGCCAGGGCGCCACCGGCATGCTCCTCCTCTGCCAGGCCGTAGAGATTGGCGGCATAGCTGATCTGGGTCTTGACCTCTTTCTTGCAGTAGCCGAAATAGTTGTCCGCCAGGAGCGTGATGATGACGCCACTCTCGTCCCGGGCAGTGATCTTGAATGCCTCTCCATCGTTGTAGAGCTCATCCTCGGATTTCCAGCACATCCCTTCCCGGTGCTGCCGTTCGGTGGCGTGCTCCCATTGGGGGAGGCCCACAGCCTGTTTGGTGAGTTGAGTGAGATGGGGCGCCAGAATGACGCAACCGGTATGACCACTCCAGTGGTTTACATCCAGTGCAGCGTCAAACTCCGCCAGAATGGGGTTGCCGCCGTTGCCGAAGATACTCTCCACGAAATCCAGATTGCTCACCAGATTACCTGGGGCAAAGAAGCGGATCTCCATGGTTTTTTCCGGCTGCTGGCCCGGTATCTCGGGACAGATGATGGGGCGCAGCAACAGAGAGACGAACATGTGAGCGGGTTCGGGCTGGTTGCTGGTGAAGGGGAGTGTCAGCAGATCCTCGGGTGGCAGCAGGGCCTGTTCCAGCATCAGGGCGAAGGTCTGTTTGGGAACCGCCTTTTTGTCACCCGGTATGGGCAGTCCCCCCTCGGTGATATGGAATGAGCCTTTGGTAGTACGCCGGTCACTGGCCGGGTTGTGCAGCACTCCCTGCCGAATCCGGTAACTGGAGACGATATCCGACTGGAACTTATCCTCGCCCATGGGCAGGGAGAGCTCGCGTGCCACCCCATGGCGGTCCAGGACGAAGGTAACAGCGGGCAGGGAGGGCGTCCGGTCCATTTCCAGTTCGTCCAGGTAGCGGTTGATGAAATCCTGGATTCGGCGGTCGGCCGGGCAGTGGTAAGAGGATAAAAGACGGGTTTTTTCCCGAAAGCTCTTGAGCAGGTCTTGAGCCGTTGCCATGAAGCTGGCCGCTTC
>JAUUYI010000017.1 GCA_030590525.1 Sedimenticola sp.
GGCTTCCTGCTGTTTCCATTCCGGTCGCCCCGGTAGGGGGCAAGCCGGTCGGGCTGCAGATAATCGGTAACTACTTCCAGGAAGGTCGACTGCTGAATGCTGCACACCGGTTTCAGCAGGTCACGGAGTGGCATCTGGCCATGCCTGAACTGTTTTAAAAGGAACACAAACCATGACATGGGAAACTGTAATCGGGCTTGAGATCCACGCCCAGCTGGCTACCCGGTCCAAGATATTCTCCGGTGCTTCCACCGCCTTCGGGGCGGCGCCCAACACCCAGGCATGCAACGTGGACCTGGGTATGCCGGGGGTGCTTCCGGTGCTGAATCGGGAGGCAGTCCGCATGGCGATCCGGTTCAGTGCCGCCATCGATGCAGAACTGGCCCACCGCTCGGTGTTCGCCCGCAAGAACTACTTTTACCCTGACCTGCCAAAAGGTTACCAGATTAGCCAGCTCGAGTTGCCTATCGTCGGCCGGGGGGAGGTGCAGATACTGTTGGATGATGGTGAGAGCCGGACAATCGGCATCACCCGGGCGCACCTGGAAGAGGATGCGGGTAAATCCCTGCATGAGGATTTCCACGGTCTGACCGGCGTCGACCTGAACCGGGCCGGCACGCCGCTGCTGGAGATCGTCTCTGAGCCGGATATGCGTTCCGCCAGAGAGGCGGTTGCCTATGCACGGAAGATCCGCCAGATCGTTCAGTATATCGGGATATGTGACGGCAATATGCAGGAAGGCTCTTTTCGGGCGGACGCCAACGTATCGGTGCGTCGCCCGGGAGAGGAGCTGGGCACCCGGGCAGAGCTGAAGAATATCAACTCGTTCCGTTTCCTTGAGCGCGCCATAAATTTTGAGGTGGAACGGCAGATCGAACTGTTGGAAGCAGGGAAGAAAGTGGTGCAGGAGACCCGCCTGTACGATGCGGACCGGGACGAGACCCGCTCAATGCGCTCCAAGGAGGAGGCTAACGATTACCGCTATTTCCCGGATCCGGACCTGTTGCCGGTGGAGCTGGACGACGCATTTATCGCCCGTGTGACAGCGGATATGCCGGAGCTTCCGGATGTACGCAGGATCCGCTTCGGCGAGGTCTACGGACTAAAACCGGCGGATGCCGCCAACCTCACCGCCAGTCGCGCCCTGGCAGATTATTTTGAGGCGGTAGTCGCGGCCTCGGGAGACGCCCGGTTGGCGGCTACCTGGGTGATGGGCGAGCTCTCCGGCGCTCTGAATCGGGATGGCCTGGAGATCACGGCGGCACCCGTGACAGCAGAGATGCTGGGGGAGATGTTGCGGCGGATCATTGACGACACCCTCTCCGGCAAGCTCGCCAAGCAGGTCTTCGAGGCCATGTGGCAGGGAGATGGTAGTGCGGATGAGATTATTGCGGCTCAGGGATTGAAACAGATAACCGATACGAGTGCCATAGAGATGGTCGTGGATGAGGTGGTTGCGGCCAACCCCCGGCAGTTGGCGAGTTTTCGTCAGGCGGACGAGAAAAAGCAGGCGAAGATGCTGGGGTTCTTCGTTGGCCAGGTGATGAAGGCGTCGAAGGGCAAGGCCAATCCCCAGCAGGTCAATCAGTTACTACGGAAAAAACTCTTTTGACCGGTTGGGCGCCTCCCCGGATCGTACATCCTACGCCTGGGTAACCCGGTTACGCCCGTTTTTCTTGGAGCGGTAAAGGGCATCGTCAGCACGCTGGATCAGCTCCATATGCCCCTCTCCGTGGCGGAATTGAGCCACTCCGGCAGAGACGGTGACCTGCCCAAGGGATTCCCGGGTGCCGGTGCGGACCAGTTTGCTGCCAGCGATACGCTCCCGGATCTTATTGCATAAAACAGCGGCTCCCTCCAGCCCGGTATCCGGCAGCAGCAGTATGAACTCCTCTCCACCATAACGGGCCGCTGTATCCTGCCCTTTTATCGATAGTTCGAGGGTCTCCGCCACGAAGCGGATCACCTTGTCACCCACCAGGTGCCCAAAGGTGTCGTTGACCCGTTTGAAGTGATCGATATCCAGCATTGCCAGGCAGTGCGGGGTGAGGGTGTCCTCTTCATTCAGCTTCTCGTTCAGTAGCTCAAAAAAGGTCGCCCGATTGGTCAGCCCGGTCAGCGCGTCCCTGGATGCCTGCCGTTTGACCTGCTCCAGTTCCTCCCGGAGTTGGTCCATCTCCTGTGATTTTACAGCGAAGTCCTCGTTGACCTGGTTGAAAGAGTGTTTTATCTTCCGGGTCTCATCCAGAACTTCGGTCAGCAGACCGTACACATCCTGGATCGATTTCGCGCTGCTGCAACTGGCATCGAACCGCTCCAGTGCATCGCCGAAGCGGGCCGCATCGCTGCCGGTATTTATCAATGTGGCGGCAGTCTCCTTGAGTGTCTCCTGAACATCATGCCGAGCCTGTTCCAGTTGGGCAATGTTGCATTCCCAGAGGAATTCCTCGAAAAGCTCGTTGTTCATAGCATCGGTGATAGCTTTTTTCTCTTCGAGTAACCGGTCGATGCATTCGTTCAGTGCTGCCGTTTCACCTGAGACATAACGGAACCACACAGCATAGTTTCTTGGTGTGGGGGATATGCCGTGCTTCGCCATAAGGGGCACGGTCAGGCGGAATTTTTCTGCATAGTATTCCGCAGTGTGGGCTGGGGTATGGCTTTTGCTCAAGGTCGTTATCCGCTGATCTTCGTATGGTTATTCTCGCATGTCTGGTGTTTGAGTCCAGAAAAATTTCCAGCCTGTTTCCTGGGTAACCGGTGTCGATTCCGGATGTCAGGGCTTGCATTGGACTGTAACGGCTGGCGTGGGGGGAGCTATTAGAAGTCGAGGCCCCTGCAAAAATTTGCAAGTACCATCAAGGTCTGGGTTTAACAAAACTCTTCACTCCCCCATCCCTTGATATTTTGCAGGGACTGCAGCCGTTGCCCGTGTGCAGGCCGATCAACTCTTTTCGCGGCTGGTCTGGATCAGTTCATGGGCCACATCGACCAGTTTCCGGCGTTGCGGGCGGGCAATCGCCCGCAGGGCTTTCACTGCATCTTCCCGTTCCATGTCGAAACGTTCCATATAGATGCCGACGGCGACACTGATTTCCCGGTTGGTCTCTAGAGCATGGGTGAGGCTGGCCTCGGTTTCATGCAGGCGTCGAAGCTCGGCCGAGCGCTCCAGCGCTGCCTTGACCGCAGGGATGAGCTGGGTCGAGTTGACCGGCTTCACCAGATAGCCGAGAGCCCCTTCCTTGATAGCGAGTTCCACGAGTTCCACGTCCGCATAGGCGCTGAGAAAGATACAGTCAATATCGGCCTCGTGACGCAGTTGGCGCGCCGCCTCGATCCCGAAGATCCCGGGCATGCGCACGTCCAGGATGGCCAGATCAACTCTTTCCTTGCAGCCAAGCCGTACGGCATCTTCTCCGTTCATGGCCCGCACTACATCGAACCCCGCTTTCTTCAGACCTACGGCCATTACGGAAAGGGTGATCCGGTCGTCGTCTGCTACCAGAATCTTGGTTTTGCTCATGAGTACCTTACCACTGAAATCTTGAATAGAAATACAAAGAAACCACCCTACTATTTGGTTCCGGTTTCGCTGGGTCAGGGTATCCCCGTATTGGTTGGTGCGCTGTGAAACGCATTCAAGCCTGTCGCTCCGGCAGGCCACCCAGTCTGTTCGGGGTTTGGGAATGACTGGAAGGGTGGCGGTGCTGCTCCCAGCAGCCACAGCGAAATTATAACCCTTTCAGGGTGCTGGTGAGAAATGCGGGTCTAAGGTGGCCATGGCGACGGTGTAGCTTCGTCCCTGTTTGAGCTTCTGATAGTTTCCGAACACCTCCAGAAACGCCTTCTGAATAAACTTTCTCAGTCCGGTAATGGTGACCACGTAGATGCGGGCTCCCGGCTTCATGCGCGCCAGGGCATCGTAGAAATAGAGGTAATAGAGTTCTTTGCCGGTCTTTGCCGGCAGGTTGGAGACGATCAGATCGAAGCGGCGCCTGCCAATCTGGTCGAAACCGTTGCTGAGAAACACCTCGACGTTCCGGATGTTGTTGAGATCGGCGTTCTTGCGGCTATACTCGATCGCCACGAAATCTTTGTCCACCAGCAGGCTGGTTCCCTGGGGCGCCAGGCGAGCCAGGGTAAGCCCCAGTGGGCCGTAGCCACACCCCAGATCCAGGGTGTCGTCATCCGGGCGCACATCCAGGTGGTCGAGCAGCAGGCGGCTGCCTTCGTCCAGCCCTTTGGGGGAGAACAGGCCCCAGGTGGTGTGAAAAAGGAGCTGTTGGCCCCGTATCTTCTCGCTGAAGACCAGGTCCTGCCGAAGCTTCTCCAGATACGCCTGGGTGGATGGGGGGAGTTCGATATCGCTCATCTGTCGTTCTCGTTTTTCGAAATCAGGTACTAGCCCGCATAAGTAGCGATGAAGAATATGTTGGGTTACGGCGCGCTCATAATCTGGTGATAACTTGAAATACCAGCGAGATGCGCGCCTAACCCAACCTATATTATATTCACGGGCACTTGCGCGGTTCCGTCCGAGTGAAAATCCGTGAAATCATAAAGATAATCAGTCGCGGATTGACGCGGATCAAACACGAATTGGTTCGATCGCTCAGGTATTTTTAATACGGCCTTTTGGGCTGCGAGTTTGACCAGTAGTCCCACCTTCAGTGATCAATTCCACAATAAAATCCGCGTTGATCCGCGGCTGTTTTATGTTCAGGAACGGATACTGTCACTGGTCCCTGCCGCTGCAGACCCGGCAGTCGGGGTCGGGTTTCAGTGTCAGGATACGAAGCTGCATCTCCAGGGCGTCCAGCAGCAGCAGTCTGCCGGTCAGAGGGGTACCTGCCCCGGTGAGGAGTTTGAGCGCTTCGGTGGCCTGCAGGCTGCCGATGATACCTACCAGAGGGGCCAGCACCCCGTTTGCGGAGCAGGTTTCGTCCAGATCTCCGCCCTCGCCGTAGAGGCAGCGGTAGCAAGGGTCTCCCGGCTGCCCACTGAACACAGAGACCTGCCCCTCCATACGGATTGCCGCGCCTGAAACCAGCGGGGTGCGGCTGGCAAGGCAGGTGTCGTTTACGGCGAAACGGGTGGCGAAATTGTCGCTGCAGTCGACCACCAGGTCGGCCTGTTCCACCTGCTGTTGCAGTTTATCCCCCTCCAGTTGCTGGTTAAGCGGAATGATGTGGCAATCCGGGTTCAAGTCAGTCAGGGTCTCACGGGCGGATTCCACCTTGGGCATCCCGACCCGTCCCGTGGTGTGGATGATCTGCCGCTGCAGGTTGCTCAGATCCACCTTGTCGAAATCCACCAGGATCAGTGTTCCCACGCCGGCCGCTGCCAGGTACATGGAGACGGGTGCACCCAGTCCCCCCAGGCCAATGATGAGTACCCGGGAGGCGAGCAGTTGTTCCTGTCCCTCGAATCCGATCGAGGGCAGCATGATCTGTCGGCTGTAGCGAAGGAGTTGCTCGTCTTCCATGGGGCTTACAGGTATTTTCGCCAGTGTTCCGGGCGTGGATCCTGAAGGGTGTGGTCGCGCTGCTGGTAGCGCTCGATAAAGATTTTCCGGGTGCAGTTGCTGTCGCCTCGTCGGCAGCCGTTGTTGGCCCGCTGGACATCCTCGGTGTAATAGTAGAGGGCACGCTGCAGCCTGTAGATCAGGCGGCTGTTGAGGTGGAATCCGGTTTCGGTAAGGGCGGTTTCGATCTGTTCCAGCGAGATCTCAAGCAGGTTGTAACGGAGATTGAGCAGAACAGCGGATGCGTCGCTGGCCTCCAGTATGCCATCGACATCCGCCAGCATCAGCGCTGCCGTCTGCGCCTGCCTCGGGTCAGGATGCAGTTCGGTGAATGCAATCTGACGCACCTTGATTAGATCTGCATCTCCACTCTCCATGAGTTAAATCCTAACCTTTGGTGGGGAATAATCAAGTGTTTAGGGCCATTCATCCTTCACTGAGCCATGTAGGTCGGGCACGTTTTTTGTGCCCGACATTTTCTCTGGCGGGTGGCTTTGGGAAATGACGTCGGGCATAAACGACATGCCCGACCTACTCCTACGGAGATTTCTTTGTATTTCTGTTCAAGATTTCAGCGGAAGATATTAATTAGTTTCCGTCCATAAACGGCGTCGTCACGAGAGCGGTTCAGGTGCGTGAGATTTCGACCCCAGGATATAGGCGTTTGGTTGTTCCAAATAACTATATCCTGGGGTCGAAAGGTTGCGTGCCTGAAGCGCTCGCAGTAGACGTCCGTTTATGGGCGGGAACTAATTACCTACCGCTCCCATTCGTCCTTCGCTGAGTCGATCTCGATGGGCCAGATCCTGTAAGGTGCGGGCCTCCTGGAAGCCCTGCAGGGTTAGCAGGTTCCGTACCGCGGAACCCTGTTCGAAGCCATGTTCCAGCAGTAGCCAACCGCCCGGCTTCAGGTGTGCCGGGGCCTGCCGGATGATGTTGCAGATATCCCTCAGGCCATCGGCTCCCCCGGTAAGGGCAGCGACGGGCTCCCAGGGAAGCCCGTCCTGCTGCAGATGGGGGTCTCCTTCGGCCACATAGGGGGGGTTGCTCAGGATCAGATCGAAGTGGTGCTGGTCGGGCAGGGCAGTGCACCACTCTCCCGGTCGGCAGGTGACGTTGCTCAGGCCGAGGCGCAGAAAGTTGGCACTGGCGACGGCCAGCGAGGCGCTGTCGACGTCGGTAGCGATGATGTTCGAGAGCGGGCGTTCGGTCGCGATAGCCGCGGCGATGGCCCCGCTGCCGGTACCCAGATCGACGATTTCTCTCCTGGCATCTTTCGGTATCAGCTCCAGTGCCCGTTCCACCAGCCGTTCCGTTTCGGGCCGGGGGATGAGGGTGGCGGGGGTCACCATCAGGGGCAGTGACCAGAACTCCCGCTGACCGGTGAGGTAGGCGAGGGGTTCTCCCTGCAGTCGCCTCCGGATCAGTGCCTGGAAGCTGGCCTGCTGGCGTGTGGAGAGGCGCTTGTCCGGCCAGGCGATCAGGTGAGTGCGGGGAGTGCCCAGGATGTGGGCCAGCAACACCTCTGCCTCCAGGCGGGGTGTGCCATCCGGAAGAGTCGACAGATGGGTTTGGGCAATCTCCAGGGCCTGGCCGATGGTAGCGGGGGGGGTGGGGCCGCTATCCGCCTTCATTCGCTGGCTGCTGAGAGGGTTGCCAGCTGCCCGGCCTGATGCTCCTGGATCAAGGGGTCTATCACCTGGTCCAGGACACCCCCCAGGATCTCGTCCAGTTTGTAGAGAGTCAGGTTTATGCGGTGGTCGGTGAGGCGGTTCTGGGGGTAGTTGTAGGTGCGGATGCGTTCCGACCGATCGCCACTGCCAACCTGGAGTTTGCGCGCCTCTGCCTGCTCGTTGCTCTGCTTCTCCTGTATACCGGAGAGCAGTCGGGCCTGCAGTAGGGACATGGCGCGGGCCTTGTTCTTGTGCTGGGAACGCTCGTCCTGGCACTCCACCACGATGCCACTGGCGAGGTGGGTGATACGTACGGCGGAATCGGTCTTGTTTACATGCTGCCCGCCGGCGCCGGAGGCGCGGTAGGTGTCGATGCGGAGATCGCCGCTCTTGATCTCCACCTGGTCGATCCCCTCTGCCTCCGGCAGGATCGCGACAGTACAGGCGGAGGTATGGATCCGGCCCTGGGATTCGGTCTCTGGGACCCGCTGCACCCGGTGGGCACCGGACTCGAACTTCAGTCGGGAATAGACATTGCGGCCACTGATGCGGCTGATGATCTCCTTGTATCCCCCCTGGTCCCCGATGCTTTCGCTGATGGTCTCGCACTTCCACCCATGGAGTTCGGCATAGCGCAGATACATGCGATGCAGATCACTGGCAAACAGGGCGGCCTCGGCACCGCCCGTACCTGCCCGGATTTCCAGGAAGATATTGCGCTCATCGTTGGGATCGGGGGGGAGCAACAGCAGTTGCAGTTCGGGTTCCAGCGCACCTCTCTCCCTCTCCGCTTGCACCTGCTCCTCCCGGGCCAGTTCGGCCATCTCCGGGTCGTCCAGCATCTCCCGGGCACTGTCGATGGTCTGCTCCAGCGCCTGGTAGCGGCGATAGCACGCCACCACTGGCTCCAGCCGGGCATACTCCCGGCTCAATTCCCGGAATCGGTTCTGATCTCTCTGCACCTCTGAATCGGTCAGCAGCGCCGTGATCTCCTCGAAATGTTCGCTGATCTGATCCAGCTTGCCCTGGATGGACGGTTTCATTTGTCACCCGCGGTAGAATTGTCCGCATCTTCTATCTGAAACAGGGTGTTGGCGGCATCGAGCAGTTCCTCCTGGCCGTTGAAGCCTGCGCGTCGGATCTGGGTGCTGGGGGTGTGCAGCAGTTTGTTGGTCAGGGTATGGGCCAGGAAACCCAGCACCTCTTCCGGGGGCTTCCCATTGTGGAGAGAGCGCAAGGCCCGCTGTAGTACCTCGTCACGCATCTGTTCCGCCTGAGCGCGGAAATCCTGAATCATGCTCACTGCGTCCAGCGAGCGCAGCCAGCCCATGAACTCTTCGGCATGCAGGTCGATGATCTCCACCGCTTGTTCCGCTGCCTCCTGGCGTGAGCGCATGTTCTCTTCGATCACTTCCTGCAGGTCGTCCACCGTGTAGAGATATACATCGGACAGGTCAGATACTTCAGGCTCTATATCTCTTGGAACCGCGATGTCAACCATGAATATGGGCTGGTGACGGCGTTTTTTCAGCGCGCTTTCCACGGTCCCTTTTCCCAGGACCGGCAAAGGGCTGGCAGTGGAGGAGATCACGATATCAGCCTCTGCCAGATGAGAGGGTATCTCGGTCAGGGCGATGGCGTAACCATCGAGCTGATTTGCCAGATTATGAGCCCGTTCGATCGTCCTGTTGGCAACGATGACGCGCCCGATAGCGTGCTGCTGGAGATGTCGTGCCGCCAGTTCAATGGTCTCGCCGGCCCCGATCAGCATCGCGGTCTGCCGGGACAGATCGCTGAAGATCTGCCGGGCAAGGCTGACTGCGGCAAAAGCGATGGAGACCGGGCTGTGGCCAATGGCCGTGTCGGTGCGCACCTGCTTGGCGACCGAGAAGGTGTGTTGAAACAACCGGCCCAGCAGCTTCCCGGCGGTGCTGGCATCTCTGGCAGTCTGGTAGGCCTGTTTCACCTGCCCCAGAATCTGAGGTTCGCCCAGGACCATGGAGTCGAGCCCGCTGGCCACCCGCAGCAGGTGCCTGACCGCTTCATGCCCCTCATGGGCATAGAGATAGGGTGCGATGGTCTCCAGTGCCAGTCCGTGAAATTCTGCCAGCCAGCTGCTGATCTGGGTTTTTCCGACGCCTTGCAGTGAGCAATAGAGCTCGGTTCTGTTGCAGGTTGACAGAATGATCGCCTCGCTAACGCCGGGGTGGGACGCAAGGCCACGCAGCGCGGCCACGATGATATCCGGACCAAAGGTGATCCTCTCGCGGATATTGACCGGTGTTGTCTTGTGGTTGAGACCGAGTGCAAGTATTGCCATCTGAACTTTATCTGGCGCGGAAGAATTTGAAATTTTGGATTATCAAGGGGTTAAATTCAAGGGGCGTATGCCCATTCAGGAAGAATTAGTTCGGCTCGGTGTGTAAAATGGGCTACTTGATCAGCCCGAATCTTTCACAAATTGTGCTTGATCTCGCTTGTCTCTTGGTTCCACAAGAAATATTTCCTCAATCGGCCGTAGTCACCGATACGCCGCTCCTTCGGAAATTTCCCTGTGAAACCAATATACTGCGCGATATCAGCGCAAATTTATGAAATCTTCGGGCTAGGAGTTATACGGGTGAAATATCGATGAGATCGTTGTCGAAAAGCTTGCTTTCCCTCTTGCTGCTATCAGTATTGGCGGCCTGTGCCGGTAGACCGGAGCGTTCTGCGGGCCAGGACCTGGATAACGGAACGGTAGCCAGCAAACCGGTGGTACTGCCTTTCAAGGCCCCGCCCCCGCCGCTGACTGAGCTTGACGAGGATGTGGTGTTCAATACGCTGGTGGGTGAAATCGCAGTCCAGCGTGGGCGACTCGACCTGGCCTATCGATATGCACTGCAGAGTGCACGCCTTACCGGTGATGCACCGGCGGCTGAGCGGGCCACCCGGATTGCCATGGTTTTGAAACGCCCGGATCTGGCACTGAAAGCGGTACAACGCTGGGTCGAACTGGCACCGAATGAGCTGCAGGCGCGGCAGGTGGCGATTGCGCTTTACATGCAGGCGGAGCGTGAACAGGAAGTTCTGCAGCAGATGGAGGCAGTGCTCGCCATCAGCCGGGCAAAAGGAAGTGATGGTTATCTGCACGCCATGGCGGCCCTCAGTAAATCCAGGGATCATGGCCTGGCGCTGTCCATCATGAAGCGGGTGACAGATCCCCATTTGGATGACCCCCGGGCAGGTTATGCGGTGGCCTTGATGGCGCTGATGTGGCGGGATTTTCCCACTGCGGAGGATGAGATAGCCGGGGTGCTGGAGCGGCATCCGGACTGGACCAGGGGACATGCCCTGCAGAGTCGGATCTACCAGGCCCGGGGAGACCGGGCCGCTGCCCGGAGGGTGTTGGAAGAGGCCATCGGCAGGATGCCCGATGATCTGCTGCTCAATGAGACGCTGGCACGGTTGCTGGTGGAGGATGAGGAGTATGAGCAGGCCTATGCGCAGTTTCAGAAGGTCGAGCGGCTGCGGCCGGAAGATGCGGACGTTCAATACTCGCTGGGCGTATTGGCGATGCAGCTGGAACGGCCTGAAGATGCCCGGGACTATTTCAACCGCCTGCAGCAGATGGGCAAGCATCGTAATGGAGTGGCCTACTACCTGGGCCGGATCGAGCAGCAGCAGGAACGCCCGGATCAGGCGGTCGGGTGGTATAAAAAGGTCGCTGGCGGCGAGTTCAGGTACGATTCCCAGGTTCGGATCGCCCAGACGCTGGCAGAGGCGGGGCGGCTTCAGGCGGCGCGGGAATGGTTTCAGGGATTGCGCATTCAGATGCCTGAGAAGTCGGCTCAGCTGTTCCTGCTGGAGGTCGACCTGGTGCAGGAATACGGTACACCCGATCAGGTGATGGGGCTTTATGACAAGGCGCTGCAGGCTCACCCGGGTTCTGAGGATCTGCTCTATGCCCGGGGGCTGTATGCAGTCAGTATGGATCGGCTGGATCTGCTGGAGCGGGATATGCGCGCTATTATCGCCCGGAATCCTGAGAATGTGGATGCCTTGAATGCGCTGGGTTATACCCTGGCGGATAAGACGGACCGACTGCAGGAGGCCCTTGCCCTGATAACCCGGGCGCTGGCGCTGAAACCGACCTCCGCAGCGATACTCGACAGCATGGGTTGGGTCCAGTACCGGCTCGGTAACTACCCCCGGGCGGTGGAATATCTGCGTAAGGCACTGGCGTTGCAGCCGGACGCGGAGATCGCCTCCCACCTGGGGGAGGTACTGTGGGTGATGGGGGAGCAGGAGCAGGCGCGGCGGGTCTGGAAACAGGCGCAGCAGCGGGACCCTGAGAGTCAGTACATCAGAGAGGTGATGCAGCGGCTGGCGCCATGAATGGGCGTGGACCGATGGCCTGGCCGGCGCCGGCCAAACTGAATCTGATGCTGCGAATCACCGGCAGACGGCCGGACGGATACCACCTGCTTCAAACCGTGTTCCAGTTTCTGGATCTGGGTGACACGCTGCGCTTTCGGTGCCGCGAGGATGGGGCGATCCGGCACCTCGATCCCATTCCTGGCATGGAACCCGGCGACGACCTTGCAGTAAGGGCGGCCCGCCTGCTGCAGCAGGCGAGCGGCACCGCGCTTGGCGTGGAGATCGGGCTGGACAAGCGCCTGCCCATGGGCGCGGGGCTGGGCGGTGGCAGCTCCGATGCAGCTACCACCCTGGTGGTGTTGAACCAGCTGTGGGAGATCGATTTTCCCCCGGAGCATCTGGCCCGGCTGGGGCTGATGCTGGGCGCAGACGTGCCGGTCTTCATCGAAGGGCGTGCGGCCTGGGGGGAAGGCGTGGGGGAGCGGTTACTGCCACTGGAGCTGCCCACCCCCTGGTATCTGCTGCTGTTACCCGATTGCCGGATCTCCACGGCGGAGATTTTCGGCGATCCGGATTTGACACGCGACTCTCCCCGGATCAAAATACGCGACTTTCTCTCCGGCAGAAGGGACAATGACTGCCTCTCTGTCGTAGCTCGTCGATATCCGCCGGTTGCGGAAGCAATGGCATGGCTGGGTCGATTCGGGCAGCCCAGGTTGACGGGAACCGGCGCCTGCGTGTTCGCCTCCTTTGAAGAAGAGGCGCTGGCCCGGCTGGTTCTGGAGCAGGTGCCGGAACATTTCCGGGCCTGGGTAACCCGGGGGCTGAATCGGTCTCCGTTGCAGGCGGCGATGGAAGAGGCAACGATTTCTTGGGGCGTCGCCAAGCGGTAAGGCACAGGGTTTTGATCCCTGCATGCGCAGGTTCGAATCCTGCCGCCCCAGTCAGAGTGCTTGGTATTTAACTCTGGGAGCCTGGCTCCTGGTAGAGGGTTTTGCTGTGTCAGCCAGCGGCATGAGGTTATTTGCGGGGAATTCCAACCCGGCGCTTGCGAATGAGATCGCCGGGTGGTTGAACGTACGCCTGGGAAAAGCGGTCGTCGGGCGATTCAGTGACGGCGAGGTGATGGCGGAGATTCAGGAGAGCGTCCGGGGTCATGACGTTTATGTGATTCAGTCCACCTCTCAGCCCACCAACGACAACCTGATGGAGATGCTGGTGCTGATGGATGCCCTGCGCTGGGCATCGGCAGGCCAGATCACGGCCGTTTTTCCCTACCTGGGGTATGCGCGCCAGGATCGGCGGCCACGTTCAGCGCGGGTGCCTATCACGGCGCGCCTGGTGGCGAAGCAGATCGCTGCGGCGGGCGCCAACCGGGTGGTCACGGTGGATCTCCATGCAGATCAAATCCAGGGTTTCTTCGATATCCCGGTGGACAATATCTACGCATTACCCATTCTGCTGGGGGATGTATGGCGACAGAAATACCCGGAGCTGATGGTGGTCTCGCCGGACGTGGGCGGGGTGGTGCGCGCGCGCGCCCTGGCCAAGCAACTGGACGACGCGGATCTGGCCATCATCGATAAACGCCGACCACAGGCAAACGAGGCGCAGGTGATGAATATCATCGGCGACGTACGGGGCCGCACCTGCGTCCTGATCGACGATCTGGTGGATACCGCAGGTACCCTGTGCAAGGCGGCTCAGGCGTTGAAGGAGCATGGGGCAAAACGGGTGGTGGCTTACTGTACCCATCCAATCCTCTCCGGCTCCGCGGTGGATAACCTGAACCGTTCTCAGCTGGATGAGCTGGTTGTTTCGAATACGGTGCCGCTACAGGATGATGCGGTCAACTGCAGCAAAGTCCGGCAGATCAGTATTGCCGAGCTGCTGGCTGAAACGATGCGGCGGGTTGCATCAGACGAGTCCGTGACCTCTCTGTTCATGGATTGATTATTTATCACCACCGTTCTGGTCGCGGAACGGGGGTGATTTTTTGGCCTGGAATAGAGTGGCGTGGCAACTGCCTGACCGTTCGTTTCGGGGTTAATGGTTGATGACCTGGAGATAAACAAATGAGCAATTTACTTGAAATCAAGGCGCAGCTGCGCGCAGACATGGGGAAGGGTGCGAGCCGCCGCCTGCGTCGCGAAGGGCTGGTGCCGGGAATTATCTACGGTGCCCATAAGGACCCCGAAATGGTGAGTCTGGTGCATACTGATCTGCTTCAGCACCTGGAGCAGGAGGCATTCTACTCCAGTATTCTCAGCCTTGAGGTGGAAGATAAGCCGGTACAGGTCATTCTAAAAGATCTGCAGCGCCATCCGGCCAAACCGTTCCTGCTGCATGTGGATTTCCAGCGGGTGAGCGCGACCGAAAAGCTTCGCACCCGTGTGCCGCTTCACTTTACGGGTGAGGATGATGCGCCCGCGGTGAAGGGCGGTGGCGGTGTTTCCCATCTGCAGACGGATGTGGAGATCAGCTGTCTGCCCGCAAACCTGCCCGAGTACATCGACGTGGATGTCTCCGCTCTGGATATCGGTGACACCATCATGTTGTCCGGTCTGCTCCTGCCGGAGGGTGTCGAACTGGTTGGGGCCGACAACGACCTGCCGGTAGCCCGCGG
The DNA here is from genome assembly GCA_030590525.1 of Sedimenticola sp. GTDB lineage: Bacteria > Pseudomonadota > Gammaproteobacteria > Chromatiales > Chromatiaceae > JAUXBK01. The sequence goes on from JAUUYI010000017.1 coordinate 14,183, forward strand.
CCACGCCCTCCACACCACCGAGGTGGAAGAGGTAGCTGACGAAGAGGAGGGTGGCGAAGAGGAGCCAGTACCCACAACAGAGGAATGAAAGCAGGAATTAAAGCAGGACCGAGGGCCTGGGAAAAACAGGACCAAGGGTTAAAGGCAGGTCCGAGGGCCTAGGACCAAGGACCAAGGACCAAGGACCAAGGACCAAGGACCAAGGACCAAGGACCAAGGTACTAGGACCAAGGTACTAGGACCAAGGTACTAGGACCAAGGTACTAGGACCAAGGTACTAGGAC
>JAUUYI010000332.1 GCA_030590525.1 Sedimenticola sp.
CAGAGATCGCCCGAATCATCGATGGAGGGGCCAGGGGAGAGATCAGACTGGGTGACCGGCCGGTCAGGGCCGGTGATATCGCGGTACTGGTGCGCACCAGCTTCGAGGGGGGCAGTGTACGCGCCGCCTTGCAGAAGCACGCGATCGATGCCGTCACCGTGGCCCGGGACAAGGTATTCGACAGCGACGAGGCCCGGGGCCTGGAACTGCTGCTGCAGGCTGTCATCCAGTGCGACGACCGCGCCTTCCTGCGCAACGCCCTGAGTAGCAACCTGCTGGGACTGAGCTATCGCCAGATAGCGGAAATCCGGTTTGACGAGGGGCGATGGCTGGCCTGGGTGGATAGAATGCGGGAGCTGAACCGGCTGTGGCAGCACAAAGGGTTTATGCCCATGTTTCAGGTGATGCTGCAGCAGCTGGAGATCGGCCATCAGCTCGCCACCCGGGAGCTGCCCGAACGCCGCCTGACCAACCTGCTGCATCTGGCCGAGCTGCTGCAGCAGGCATCGAAGGTCCACCCCGGTCTGGATGCCCTGCTGAGCTGGTACCGGCAGCAACCGCTCTCCGCTACGGGGGAAGAGGCCGAGTTACGTCTTGAGAGCGACGAGGAGCTGGTCAAGATCGTCACCATCCATGCCAGCAAGGGGCTGGAGTATCCTGTCGTCTTCCTGCCCTACCTGTGGACCTGCCGGGGACCGGACTACCAGGGGAGACTGATCGGTTTTCACGACCAGGAGCAACGTGCCTTTCTGGAGTTGATCACTGAGGCCGACTCCCCGCACCTGATCCTGGCGGAGAAGGAGCGGCTGGCGGAGGATCTCCGGCTGGCCTATGTCGCCCTGACCCGGGCCAGGGCCAAGGTCTATCTCGCCTGGGGTGAGGTCAACAAGGGGGGCAGCAGCCCCTGCAGTTCCGGCGCCACGGCACTCGGCTATCTGCTGCACCCGGTACAGAGCCCTCAGGCGCTGGAGCTGGCATTCCCTGCGGCATTTCAGCACAACTCGGATAAGCAGGCAGACCTGCTGAGACTGGTGGAGTCGTCCACTGGCGCGATCGAGCTACAGGCGCTCCCTGAGTATGAGGAGGTGACAGCCGGAAACGCCCCGAGAGCACCCGCTGAGCCCCTTGCGCCCGCCCGATTCCAGGGGACCATCGCCAGCGACTGGCGCATCGCCAGCTTCAGCGGACTGACCCGTGACATCCACCAGCCCTTCTCCATTGGCGGGCAGGGGGCCAGCGGCGACCCTATTCTCACATTTCCCGCGGGTAGCCACGTGGGGTCGTTCCTGCACCTGTTGCTGGAAAAGCTCGATTTCCAGGGCGATCTGGCGGCCCAGTCCCTGGAACTGACCCGGCAGCTGGCACCCCGCTTCGGCCTGGACCCCGAGCGCCATCAGGAGACGCTCATCGGTTGGATGCAGGAGGTGGTCAACACGCCCCTGGATCGCCGGGGGTTGAGCCTCAGACGGATCGGCCGGGAGCGGAGACTGAGCGAACTGGCGTTTGATTTCGCCGTGCAGAAGGTCGATATCAACCACCTGAACAGGACACTGGAGGCGGCAGCCGGCGCTCCCCTGGCAAGGCTTGAGATCGACGATTTCAGGGGCATGATCACCGGCATCATCGACCTGGTGTTCGAGCATGAGGGGCGCTTCTATCTGGCGGATTACAAGAGCAACCTTCTGGGCGGCACCCTGCAGGCCTATCTGCCGGAGCGACTGCGCCAGGCGGTGCTGGGTCGTCGTTACGACCTGCAGTACCTGCTCTATTCCCTGGCCCTGCACCGTTACCTGGGCCAGCGGCTCGACAGCTACGATTATGATCGCCATTTTGGGGGTGCCTACTACCTGTTCCTTCGCGGGATGCGACAGGCCAGCGGTCCCCGCTACGGTGTCTTCTTCGAACGACCGGAGCGACAGTTGCTGGAGACCCTGGACCGGCAGATCTTTGCAACCGTGGGGGATGCGCCATGAACGAGATATTGAGCGCCCTGCTGCAGAGCGGTGATCTCTCCCCGCTGAGTTACTTCTTCTCTCATTTTATCGCCGACAGATACGAAAAAGAGCCAGGGGCACTGCTGACACTCAGTGCCGCCCTGGTCAGCCAGCGCAACCAGCAGGGGGATGTCTGCATCGATCTGCAGCGGCTTGCCGGTAGACCGATGTTCGACACCGCACCGGAGTCCCGGCTGGTGCTCCCCACGGCGCCCGCCCTGAATCAGTGGCTCACCACGCTGCAACAAGAGCAGGCGGTGGGCCAGCCCGGGGATATCGCACCCCTCATCCTGGACGGGACCCTCCTCTATCTGGGGCGTTTCTGGCACTATGAAAAACAGCTGCAGCTGGAAATAGAGAAGCGCCTCGAAACGGCTGGAGCACTCTCTGAGGAACGGCTCAAGAAGGGTCTGGAACGGCTGTTCCCCGACAATGACCACGCACGGGGGCCAGACTGGCAGCGACTGGCCTCCACCCTGGCGGTGAGCCGTCGGTTTGCGGTGATATCCGGTGGTCCGGGCACCGGCAAGACCACCACCGTAGTCAAGGTACTGGCGCTGTTGCTGGAGCAGGATTCGGCGATGCACATCCGGCTGGTCGCCCCGACCGGCAAGGCCGCTGCGCGACTGGCCGACTCCATTCGCGCCAGTAAGGACCGCATCGACAGCGACGACCAGATACGGGCAGCGATACCGGAGCAGGCGGCCACCATTCACCGGCTGCTCGGTTTCGGGCCAAGGGGGTTCCTCCACCATCGCGGCAACCCCCTGGTGCTGGATTGCCTGGTGGTGGACGAGGCGTCCATGATCGACCTCTC
>JAUUYI010000180.1 GCA_030590525.1 Sedimenticola sp.
CAATACCTCGATATCTGATGCGTCGTAACTTCTCATTGCCCTTCTGGGTGTCAGGGTTGGGGCGCACCGTCAACCGGGCGCGGAAAATGGGGTGATCTTAACATGCCGCGGCTGTAACGATTCAGCATGCTTTGGAATTTGACCCTGATCGTTTTTCTGAGGTACGTTAGCAGGGATTGAAACGCGCCCTTCACATGAGACCACACCGTGCCCAAGAAACAGCAACAACCCCCCTCCTTTGAACACTCCCTGAGCGAACTCGAGTCACTGGTGGAAACCCTGGAGAGGGGTGACCTCACCCTTGATGACTCCCTCAAGACCTTTGAACGCGGCGTGGAGCTGACACGCACCTGTCAGCAGGCCCTGCGGGAAGCGGAGCAGAAGGTGGAACGCCTGTCGGAAAAAAACAGCAGCGCCGAACTGGAACCCCTCGATCGTGAAAACTGAGGCCGGCAGCCCTTTCGATGCCTACCTGGAAAACTGCCGTGAGCGGGTCGAGACCGCCCTCGAGCAGGCGCTGCCGATGGAGAGCGTGCAACCCGGGGAGCTGCATGCCGCCATGCGCTACGCCACCCTCGGCAACGGCAAAAGGGTCCGGCCGGTGCTGGCCTACGCGGCCGGACGGGCGCTCGGGGTGGAACCGGAGCGCCTCGATGGCCCCGCCACGGCAGTCGAGCTGATACACGCCTACTCCCTGGTCCACGATGACCTGCCGGCGATGGATGACGACGATATGCGCCGCAACCGCCCCAGCTGCCACCGGGCGTTCGGAGAGGCCACTGCCATCCTGACCGGGGATGCACTTCAAGCCCTCGCCTTCCGGGTGCTGGCCCGGGACAAAACCATGGAGGTGGATGCTGCGATCCGGATCGAGATGATCGAGACCGTTGCCACTGCCAGCGGATCCCGGGGCATGGCCGGTGGCCAGGCCCTGGATCTGGCAGCGGTGGGAAAGGAGCTCAATTTGGCTGAACTCGAGAATATGCACATCCATAAGACCGGTGCCCTGATCCGTGCCAGCGTACGCCTCGGCGCCCTGTCAGCCCATGGCGTCAGCGAGGACCTTCTGCAGGGCATGGATCACTACGCCAAGTGCATCGGCCTCGCCTTTCAGGTCCGTGATGACATCCTGGATGTCGAGGGAAACAGCGAGACGCTGGGCAAGACCCAGGGCAAAGACCAGGCCGCCCACAAGCCTACCTACCCATCGCTGCTGGGCCTGGAGGAATCCAAAAAGATGGCAGAACGCCTCTGCAGCGAGGCGCTGGAAAGCCTGCAGCTACTGGACCCAAGGGCCGACCCACTGCGCTGGCTGGCCCGCTATATTGTCGAGCGCAGCCGATAGACTCGAGAGCTCTTCCCCTGATCAAATGGGTAGATTACCGTTGGAGGGCCGAATTCATTCGGCCGGTTCGATGGTCGAATAAATTCGGCCCTACTTTTCTGCTGACAGGACCGAGTGGCGTGGGACAGAAGTTTCGGAGTTCGGAGTTAGAATGGGATGGCACAACTTCCGAAAGGTTCCCCTGTTTTTCATTCTGAATACTGTCTGCAAAACATCATCTTTCGCAAGCTGCTTGCAGAGAATCATCTGCCGGGTCATAATTCCCAGTTCTCTAACGGGTCCTGCGCTGCTGGCAATAACCGGATAAAGTCCCCGTTTTCTCCAGCACCCGTATTCCGTTAGTCTTTCTTATTTGAAACCCCGCAAGAGATAACCCGAGGCGAGTACAGTGACTGAGTGTGCCGATACGAGTTGTGATATAGAGGATGTCCAGAACCGATTGGACACCCGGCATATCGCCATCAACAAGGTGGGGATCAAAGACATCCGGCACCCGGTTCGAGTCAAGGATCGCAGCAACGGCGACCAGCACACCATCGCCAACTTTAATATGTATGTGAATCTGCCCCACGATTTCAAGGGCACTCACATGTCCCGTTTCGTCGAAATCCTCAACAGCCACGACAAGGAAATCAGCGTTGAGTCCTTCAAGGATATGCTCTCCGAGATGGTCACGAAGCTGGAGGCGGACGCCGGTCACATCGAGATGAATTTCCCCTATTTCGTCAGCAAACGGGCGCCCGTCTCCGGCGTTACCAGCCTGATGGACTATGATGTCACCCTGATCGGCGAGATTCACGACGGTGCCCCGACCATGTTCATCAAGGTGGTGGTGCCGGTAACCAGTCTCTGCCCCTGCTCCAAGAAGATCTCTGACCGGGGGGCCCACAACCAGCGTTCACACGTCACCGTCCAGGTGCGCACAAGCGGTTTCGTCTGGATCGAAGAGATCATCGAACTGGTCGAAAAAGAGGCCTCCTGCGAGTTGTATGGACTGCTCAAGCGACCAGATGAGAAATACGTCACCGAACGTGCCTACGACAATCCCAGGTTCGTGGAGGACATGGTGCGGGATGTGGCGGTACGACTGAACCAGGACACACGCTTCAGTGCCTATGTGGTGGAATCCGAGAACTTCGAGTCGATCCACAACCACTCGGCCTACGCCCTGATCGAGCACGACAAGCTGACGGAAACAGCCTGATCCTGCTAAAACTTGCTGCGCAGCAGCATCAACTCCCCCTTCTTCTCCATCTCTACCTGATTCAGAAAACTCATACCCCACAGCACCTGCCGGGGTGCGGACCCCTCGATCACGACGGCATCCACCTGGCGTAATTCGATCTCCCCCACCCGGATCTGATCCAGTACGATCGAATAGGCGTTGGCAAATCCTGATGCCGTATTGACCCCGGTCCGCCGACCCTGTTTCCGATAGTTGATCCCCAGCCGGGTCGCCTCCATTTCGCTCATGGCGACCGAAGTAGCCCCAGTATCCACCAGCATATCGGTGCCACGACCATTGACAGTGCCATGGGTGCGATAGGCGCCATGGATATCCCGCCAGATCTGCACCTCCTGTAATTCAGGCCCCTCGAAACTGCCACCCACGCGGCGGTCCAGGGTATAACTCTGGCGCCGGCCATCCACCTCGATCACGGCACCCCTGGCATTGGCAGAGATCAGCAGCATGCCGTCGGGGGTGGGATTTCCGGTTTTCAGCAGGCGATTCCTGCCATCCACATCCACCAGCACCTTCCCAGGGAACAGGGCCAGCACCCGCAGCCGCTCCACTGCACCGGCAGGAAAGGAAATCCCCCCGATGGCCAGCAGTAGAAACAGTGTTACTGCCATTCTCGTTCCATTCAACATGATTCAACCCCCAAACTGGATTCAGCCGGAACCTCCGGCGTTCTCAATTTACAGCGACAAAAACAGGAGAAACTGAATAACAATAAACCCGAACAGCCCCGCAACCAGATCGTCCAGCATGATGCCCAACCCACCGGGCACCCGCCGGTCCAGCCAGCCGATGGGCCAGGGCTTGAAGATATCGAACAGGCGGAACAACAGGAAGCCGACCAGCAGCCAGCCCCAACCGGATGGCGCCAGCCACAGGGTAAACAGGAGTCCCACCCACTCGTCCCAGACGATACCGCCATGGTCGTGAACACCGAGATCCCGGGAAGTCCGGTCACACAGCCAGATTCCCACCAGGAACATTGCTATTACCAGCAGCAGATAGGCCCAGCCAGGCAGTGGGCGAACCAGCAGGTAGAGGGGTATCGCCGCCAAGGTCCCGGCAGTCCCTGGCGCCTTCGGTGCAGCTCCGGATCCAAGCCCGAAGGCCAGCAGGTGTATGGGGTTGGACCAGTCGGGCTCTGTTTTCATTTCTCAGCACATGGATCAGGGGAGCAGGAGCGAATTTGATGGGCACGGCGCTTCGCGCCTTTGCCCATCCTACAATGTTGCAAAGAGAGCAATACCATGAAATTCAACCGTTTTCAGAGGTGAGCTGAATAGTTACGGATATTCCTGCGTTTCCGCGCGACGTGCAGTTACGTAGGATGGGCAAAGGCGCGAAGCGCCGTGTCCATCACCGGGGCTGAATCAAAAGTGCTCATACCCCGCTGCAGCTACATCCAGGGTGCCGCCGTCGGGCAACAGACAGCGTATCCCCGGGGCCTGTTCAATCGTCCCTATCCAGCTGATGGCACAACCGCTGGCGCGGATGGCGCCTTCCACCGCCCGTTGCGCCCGGGGCGGTACGGAAAAACAGAGCTCATAGTCGTCGCCGGCAGAGAGGGGCATGGACCAATCGCCCCTCTCTGCCAGATATCGCTCCACCGGCGGTGACAGAGGCAACCGTGCCAGCTGCAGAGTGGCCCCGGTCCCACTGCGCTCACAGATATGGCCCAGATCGGCCAGCAGGCCATCGGAGATATCGATCGCCGCATGTGCCAGCCCGATCAGCGAGCGGCCCGCCGCCACCCGTGGCTCCGGTCGTTCCAATCGGCGACGTACCCACTCCAGCGCATCGATGACACCATACTGCCCGCTCAGGGCCAACAGTGCCAGCCCTGCATCGCCCAGCGTGCCGGTGACACCGATCAGATCACCGGCCCGGGCCCCATCCCGTCTGAGCGCCCGTCCTGGTTCCACGAAACCGTGCAGCTGCAGGGTGATGGTCAGCCCCCCGCGCGTGGTATCGCCGCCAATCAACTGCACTTGATGCCGGCGTGAGAGATCGCCTATTCCACGGCTGAAGGCCTGTAACCAGTCGGGGTTGCTACCCGGCAGAGTCAGGGCCAGGGTGGCCCAGGCGGGGGTGGCCCCCATCGCTGCCAGATCGCTCAGATTAACCGCCATCGCTTTGTGGCCCAGGGACCCCGGATCTGCACCGGGAAAGAAGTGCACCCCCTCCACCAGTGTATCGATAGTGACCGCCAGCTCCTGCCCCGCCGGGACCTGCAGCAGAGCACAGTCATCACCGATCCCCAGAATCACATCGTTACGCCCACAGAACCCGTCGGCGAAGTAGCGTCTGATCAGATCGAACTCGGAGAGTGCCATGGGGTGGAGGATAGCACGGGCTCCTAGCGCTGCCCTTTACCCACATCTCGGTATAAAAAAATGTCTCACACGGAGGCACGGAGACACGAAGGGAAAATCAGAGAAAAACAAAGACTTCAGGAATATGTGACTTTGCTTGCTCATAGCCAAGTAGGTCGGGCACGGTTTTTGTGCCCGACATTTTTTCTGGCGGATAGCTTTGGGACATGACGTCGGGCATAAACCGCATGTCCGACCTACTCCCTGTTTTTATTTATTTTCTCCGTGCTTCCGCGTCTCCGTGTGAGTTTTGAAAGGTATGGGTAAAGGGCAGTCC
>JAUUYI010000168.1 GCA_030590525.1 Sedimenticola sp.
GGTCTTTCGTACAATGTATTCCTGTAAATCCTGAAAATCATGTTAATCCTGTCTAATTATGGAGATGATTTTGAGTGGAAATGGAGAGGTCTGTAAGATCAAAATCGAGAACGGTTTTTTTGTTTTTTTGGGCGTCTCTCGCTAAACCAGGCAGAAGCGCCGTACCAGCGCCTGGATCAAATCGATCATGGGCTGGAGGCGGGCGGTATGCAGAAACTCGTCTGGCTGGTGGGCCTGTTCGATGTCCCCGGGGCCGAGGATGACGGTCTCCATGCCAAGCTGCTGCAGGTAGGGCGCTTCAGTGCCGAAGGCAACGCTGCCCGCTGGATGACCGGTGAGCTCCTCCGTCGTCTTGATGATGGCTGCCGTAGCGGGGGTCTCCATGGCCGGGATGCCAGCGAAGGAGGACTCCATAGTCAGCTCCAGCCCACTTCCCTCGAGGAGTCCCTGCAGGCGCGCCGAGAGCTCTCCCCGCAAACTCTCCAGTTCCATGCCGGGCAGAGGGCGCAGATCGATGTGCAGCTCACATGCGCCACAGATGCGGTTGGGGTTGTCGCCGCCGTGGATATGTCCCAGGTTCAGGGTTGGAACCTCCACGGCGAACAGGGGATTGCGGTAGCGTGCCTGCAGCTCCCGGCGCCAGCTGAGGATCTCCCCCATCACCTGGTGCATCCCCTCCAGGGCGCTGACGCCCAGAGACGGGTCGCTGGAGTGTCCGGATTGGCCACGAAGGCGAATTATCTCCATTGCGATGCCCTTGTGCATGCGTACCGGGCGCAAGCCGGTGGGTTCGCCGATCACTGCATACCGGCCCAGCCGGCGATTGATCTCCAGCAGTGAGCGGGCCCCGCACATGGTGGTCTCCTCATCCGCTGTCGCCAACAGAATCAGGGGGTGTTTCAGGCTGTTCAGGTCGAGCTCCCGCACCGCCTCGATAACCAGGGCGAGGAAGGCCTTCATATCGGAGCTGCCCAGGCCGTAGAGCCGGTTGTCCCGCTCATCCAGGCGGAATGGATCGGAGTGCCAGCGCAGGTCGTCGAAAGGTACGGTGTCGGTATGTCCCGAGAACACCAGCCCGCCCGGGCCGCTGCCGGCGGTCGCCACCAGATTGAACTTGCCCGGCACCCCGGGTATTGGCATTGTCTCCACTTGGAATCCAAGCGCCTCCAGCCAGCAGTCGAGCAGCTCCACTACCGCCTGATTGGACTGGTCCAGCGCCGGGTCGACGCTGCTCACCGAGGGCGCGGCGATCAGTGCCTCTATCATCCGCATGAGGGGTGGTGGCGCCATTGTCTTAGCCCGAAGATTTCATAAATTTGCGCCGGTATCGCGCAGTATATTGGTTTCGCAAGGAAATTTCCGAAGGAGCGGCGTATCGGTGACTACGGCCGACTGAGGAAATATTCCTTGTGGAATCAAGAGACAAGCGAGATCAAGCACAATTTGTGAAAGATTCGGGTTAGGCATAGCGGGCCAGTTTTTCCAGCCAGCGGTTGATCTCTGCACCGCCTCGCTCAAGGAACCCCGGTTCCTGGTACACATGGGCGATCACGATGATACCCTGCCCCCGGGCCAGCAGTTGCAGTGAGAGTTCCCGCGCCTCGTCCGGGTATCCCATTGCCACGAACTGACTTTCCACCCACTGCTGGAATAAGTCGAACAATCGCTTCGCCTCTGCTGCCAGCAGTGGCTGATCTTTGGTCAATTCCACGTTCAGTGAACCCATGGGGCAGCCGGAGCGCAATAGTGCAGGGGTGCTGTCATAGATGGTGCGAACCAGCCGCTCCAGCCGGTCCAGCGGTTCGGGAATGGTGCGGTTCCACTCCGTCAGCATGCTGGAGGTGTTGCCGAGGCGCTGCTCGATGACCGCCTTGAGGATCTCCTCTTTGGTCTTGAAATAATAATAGATATTGCCGCGTGGCGCCTCTGCTGCCTCCACCACGTCACTGAAGGATGTCCGATTGTAGCCCTTGTGGTAGAAGAGCCGGTTGGCGGCATCGATAATGCGCTTGCGGGTGCGTTCGCTTTTACTGATCATCAGGTAATTATAACCTTAGATTTCATGGGCAGGGTATCGATGGGCACGCTGCGCTTTGCCCATCCTGCGATGGTGCAAAGAGAACAAAACCATGCAATTCAACCGTTTTCAGTTGAGTAGGATGTTTGTAACAGGCAAATAAGGGATAATCGTGCACCAGTTTCAGCCTGCAACCGGAGAGAGAGATGCCTGAGTATCGTTCCCGCACCACCACCCATGGACGTAACATGGCCGGCGCTCGCGCTCTTTGGCGGGCTACCGGCATGCAGGATGGGGATTTTGACAAGCCGATCGTGGCAGTAGTCAACTCTTTTACCCAATTCGTGCCGGGCCATGTCCACCTGAAAGATATGGGCCAGCTGGTGGCCCGGGAGATAGAGGCAGCAGGCGGTGTGGCCAAGGAGTTCAATACCATCGCCATCGACGACGGCATCGCTATGGGACACGGGGGCATGCTCTACTCGCTGCCCTCCCGGGACCTCATTGCCGACTCGGTCGAGTATATGGTCAATGCCCATTGTGCCGATGCCATGGTCTGCATCTCCAACTGCGACAAGATCACCCCCGGGATGTTGATGGCGGCGCTGCGGCTCAACATCCCTGCGGTGTTCGTCTCTGGAGGCCCCATGGAGTCGGGAAAGACCACCCTGCATGGCAAGAAGGTGAAGCTGGATCTGGTGGATGCCATGATTTCAGCCGCAGACCCGGAGGAGACGGATGCGGATGTGGCGGAGATCGAGCGTTCCGCCTGCCCTACCTGCGGTTCCTGCTCGGGCATGTTCACAGCCAATTCGATGAACTGCCTGACCGAGGCCCTGGGGCTCAGCCTGCCGGGTAACGGCTCACTGGTTGCTACGCATGCTGATCGGAAAGCGCTGTTTCTGGAAGCAGGGCGCCTGATCGTGGAGATCACCCGGCGTTATTATGAGCAGGACGAGGCCACGCTGTTACCCCGCAGTATCGCCAGTTTCGAAGCATTCGAGAATGCCGTCGCTCTGGACATCGCCATGGGGGGTTCCACCAACACGGTGCTGCACCTGCTGGCCGCCGCTCATGAAGCAAAGGTGGGGTTTAGCATGGCGGATATCGACCGTCTCTCCCGCAGGATACCCAATCTGTGCAAGGTGGCTCCTTCCACCCAGCAGTATCACATGGAGGATGTGCATCGTGCCGGGGGTGTGATCGCTATCCTGGGGGAACTCTCCAGGGCTGGATTGATCCATGCGGACGCGGGCAGCGTCCACAGCACCACCCTCGGGGAGACGATCGCCCACTGGGACATCACCGTCAGTCAGGAGCAGGCGGCTCAGACGCGTTATCTGGCCGGACCGGGTGGGGTGCCGACCCAGGAGGCGTTCAGCCAGTCGGTCCGCTGGCCCTCGCTCGATCTGGACCGCTCCGGCGGCTGCGTCCGGGATCTGGCACACGCCTATAGCCGGGACGGGGGGTTGGCGGTGCTCTACGGTAACCTGGCGGAAGAGGGGTGTATCGTGAAGACAGCCGGTGTGGACGAGTCGATCCTGAAATTTAAGGGGCCGGCGCGTATCTTCGAGAGCCAGGAGGCGGCGGTGGCGGCGATCCTGGATGACCGGATCCAGCCCGGTGACGTGGTGCTGATCCGCTATGAGGGCCCCAAGGGAGGACCCGGCATGCAGGAGATGCTCTATCCTACCAGCTATCTGAAGTCCAAGGGGTTGGGCAAGGTGTGTGCCCTGATCACCGATGGCCGTTTCTCCGGCGGTACTTCCGGTCTCTCCATCGGCCACTGCTCACCGGAGGCGGCGGAGGGGGGCAACATCGCGCTGGTGCAGGAGGGTGAGCCGATCGAGATCGATATCCCTGGGCGCAAAATTCGGGTGGCCGTCAGTGATGACGAGATGGCCACACGACGCCAGGCAATGGCGGTGAAGGGAGACGATGCCTGGCGCCCGGCAGGCCGACAAAGAGTGGTGTCAGAGGCGCTGCAGGCCTATGCCGCTCTCACCACCAGTGCCGCCCGCGGGGCAGTGCGTGATCTGTCGCAGATCAGAGGACAGGGGACAGGGGACAGGGGACAGAAAAGAGGATGAACCCCAGGACCTGGGATCGCCGAATTGCACTCTGCCAACCGGAAAGAATGCCGACTACAAGTTGGCGCTCTCGGAGGTGAGGAAACGCACGGCCCGGGGACGGGTGCTGCCCGGTGCGCACGGCTGGCGTGGCGCTACGCACACCATTACGAGGTAGAGAGTAGGGGCGCAGATTGTGCGCTGCTCTGCGGTGTTACGAGGGAAGGGTGTAACTTCTCAATAAGTATAGGCAAGAATTTACAATGTAGGGTGTATCAAGCGGAGCGGATACACCAGGCTAGGTCGCGTTGGTGGATCCGTCGCTGCGCTCCTTGATCCACCCTACCCGTTTGCCCCTCGAGTTATTGAGAAGTTACGGAAGGTTTTTTTTCTTTTCTGTCCTCTGATTCAGAGCGAACCCCAGCTGTTCTTGCGGCGCTGGAAGCGGAGGTGGGGCAGGATCAGGCCGAGGATTATGCCAAGGATAATGATCCCCGCGCCGATCATGAACCACTGCTGGTTGCTGTCGTTGCTCAACTCCCGGTTTTCCTGCTTCAGGTTCTCCACCTCTTGAGTCAGCCGGGCCACCATCTTGCGTAGATTGTTGCGCTCATTGGCGATTCGGACTGCGTTGGATGCGGTGCGACGGATGGTTTCCAACTCTATTCCGAGCTCATCCTTGCCCTTTTTTACCGTCGCGTAGTCCTTCTGCAGCGTGTGATGTTCCTGCTGAAGCTGGATCAGCCTGGCCGTCAGCTTATCCGGTTCCTGCTGCAGTTCTGCCAGCTGTGCCTCTGCCCTGGCCAGCCGGTCGCGGGCACTCGGCACCTTCATAAGCTGCCGGGTCAATACATAGCCCGTCTTGCCATCCTTGGCCCTCACCTCTGAGTAGCCCGTGGCGGGGTTGGATTTGATCAGCGCCAACTCGTAACCACTCGGCAGCATACGCACGATCTTATGGGTGGCGCTCTCACCCGATCTCAGGGTTATCTTGAACTGGTCGGTAACATAGCGACTCTCGGCCTGCAGGTGGGTCGCAACGAACAGCAATACAAACCCCAGTAAAATCTTTTTCACGATTACCTCGGTGATTTTCCGAATTTACGTTTCAGGAGGGTGATTTTTTCAGATGGTGATCGATAAGTCCAAAGAGATTATCACAGCTGGTATCGGACAGGGCCTGAAACAGGGCTTTTATGCACAGAGTGGAATTCTGCGCACGTCATATTTTTGTTGTTTGTCAGTTATTTGACTTCCCCCGAGGATAAATTCTAAATAATTGAATATTAAGGAATAAGTATGATTGTACAAAAAAGTGTCAATTTGATGACATCTGCGTGGGGATGGGGTTTGGGTTGGTTCCGAGGCTTTTATTCACAGAGTTATCCACAGAATTTGTGAATAACCTGTAAAACGCTTTTAAGTGCAGTCGGATATGTTGAAAGCTGTATTTATGAC
>JAUUYI010000001.1 GCA_030590525.1 Sedimenticola sp.
AGGACCAAGGACCAAGGACCAAGGACCAAGGACCAAGGACCAAGGACCAAGGACCAAGGACCAAGGACCAAGGACCAAGGACCAAGGACCAAGGACCAAGGACCAAGGACCAAGGACCCGGGTTTAGACTGGTTCTATCTTTGTTTTTTCTTTTCCTAGGTCCTAGTACCTCGGTCCTCTGTCCTGTTTTTATCCTCGGCCCTGTTTTTCAGATATCTCTAAGCAGCTCGTTGATTCCGATCCGGCGGCGGGTCTTTTCGTCCACCTGCTTGACGATGACGGCGCAGTAGATGCTGTGGCTTCCATCCTCTGCCGGCAAGCTGCCGGGCACCACTACCGAACCTGCCGGTACCCGCCCGAAAGTGATTTCACCGGTGGCGCGGTTGTATATCTTGGTGGACTGGCCAATGTAGAGCCCCATGGAGATGACGGCCCCGGCCTCGACGATGACACCCTCGGCAATCTGCGAGCGGGCACCGATGAAGCAGTCGTCTTCGACGATGGTGGGGGTTGCCTGCAGGGGTTCGAGCATGCCATCGATACCGACGCCAGCTGAGAGGTGAACATTCCTGCCGATCTGGGCACAGGAGCCGACGGTGGTCCAGGTTCCCACCATGGTACCGCTGTCGATATAGGCCCCGATATTTACGTAGGAGGCGATCAGCACGGTGCTGGGAGCGATATAGGCACCCTTGCGAACGGTTGCAGGGGGTACGATACGGGCGCCACCTTCACGGAAGTCCCGGGAGTTGAAGTCGGCATACTTTGCCGGCACCTTGTCGTAGTAGTTGGTGAAGCCGCCTTTGATGAACTGGTTGTCCTCGATGCGGAATAATAGCAGCACTGCCTTCTTTACCCAGTCGTTGGTGACCCAGGTACCGTTGCTTTTTTCCGCCACCCGGATCTCGCCACGATCCAGCCGTTCCAAGGCCTCCAGAACCGCATCCCTTACTACGGTGTCTACGTTACGGGGGGTGATCTCCGCGCGGTTTTCGAAGGCATCGACAATAATCGATTGAATATCGCTCATCACACTCTCCGGATCAGTTGTGGGTAAACCAAAAAGGTAGATCAATCACCGCAGTAATACCAGCGGTCTCTTTTCCCAGTGTCGTCATGGACCCCCCTTCAGTTGCTCCATGATCGCCTGCTCCAGGCAGACGTACTGCTCCCGCTCGGAGAGCGGACGGTTCTCCCGGTCGGTGATAAAGAAGGTGTCTTCTGCTTCTGCACCGATGGTGGCGATCTTGGCGTTGATGAGGCGGACGTTGCAGGCGATGAAAGCGTTACCCACCCGTGACAGCAGACCTGGCCGGTCATCGGTCACCAGTTTCATAATGGTGCGCTGATTAGAGGTGTCCCGGGCGAAGTCGATACGGGTGGGGGTGGAAAAGTGTTTCATCTGACGGGGAATACGGCGCAGAACCTGGAAATTCGTCGGATTCAGGTCGTTCACTGCTGCCCGCAGGGTGTGTTGTATCTCTTCCCTGCGTGGTGCCTCCTCTACCGGTGTCCCATCCTCCTCCAGCACCAGAAAACTGTTCAGCATTAATCCGGTATCGGCCGTTTCCAGGTGGGCGCTGACGATATTCAGTCCCAACTGGTCAAGCACGCCGGTGGTGAGGGCGAACAGGGCATCTTCATCCTCTCCATAGATGAGGATCTCGGTGCCGCCACGGGTGGGGGATTTTCTGAGCACCACCAGGGGTAGTTCCCCGGGGCGTGCAGTGAGCACCATCCGAGTCTGCCAGGCGATCTCATCCCAGGTGCGGTGCAGGAAATAATCCAGACTGAGGCTTAGCCAGTGTTTGTTGACCCGCGCCGGATCAAGGCCGTCCGATTCAAGCAGGTGGCGGGCACCGGCCTGCTTATTCTGGATGATCTCATCCGCCTCCTGAGGGTTCTGGAGGCCGCGCAGCAGTGCCTGCTTGGTCGCGTGGTAGAGTTCACGCAGCAGGGCGTTTTTCCAGTTGTTCCATTTGTTCGGATCGGTGGCGCGGATGTCAGCGATTGTCAGCAGATAGAGGTAGTCGAGCCGGGTCGTGGTCTTCATCTCCCGGGCGAATGTGCAAATCACCTCCGGATCACTGATATCCTTGCGCTGGGCGGTGATCGACATCAGCAGATGCTTCTCCACCAGCCAGGCTACCAGCTGACTGTCGTAGTAGCTGAGGCCATGGAGTTGGCAGAAGGCGAGGGCATCCCGGGCACCGAGTGTCGAGTGGTCCCCGCCCCGTCCCTTGGCGATGTCGTGGAACAGTGCAGCCAGATAGAGCAGCTCGGGTTTTAGCAGCTTTTCCATGATGTCGTTGCAGAGTGGAAATTCGCAACGGTGCTTATCAATGGCAAAACGGCGCAGGTTGCGAATCAGGAACAGGGTGTGTTCGTCCACGGTGTAGACATGGAACAGATCGTATTGCATGCGCCCGACGATGTTGGCGAAAGCCGGGATGTAATGTGCCAGGATGCCATAGCGGTTCATCCACCGCAGGGCGTGGGTGAGTCCCCGGGGCTGGCGCATGATCTCCATGAATAGACTGCGGGCCCCCAGGTCGGCGCGAAACTTGTCGTCGATCAAGTGCCGGTGGCTGCGAATCAGGCGGATGGTGCTGGCGCGCACCCCGTTCAGCTCCGGATGCTGCTGCATCACCAGGAACAGCTCAAGCAGGGCCAGGGGATAACGCTTGAAGACCCCTTCGTCCACCACCTCTAGAAAACCGCTACGGGCCTGAAAGTGCCGATTGATTGGTCGTGGCTCATCCAAGTGGGATTTCAGCAGGATGACCTCCTGAAACAGTTGCAGCAGCATCTCGTTCATGCGGCTTAACCGTAGCGCGGTGCGGTAGTACTGCTGCATGAACAGCTCCACCCCCAGTCCCTGCCTGTCGTCCCGGAAGCCGAACTGTTCGGCCAGGGCACGTTGATAATCGAACAGCATCCGGTCCTCACGACGGCCGGTGAGCAGGTGCAGGGCAAAGCGGATCCGCCATAACTGCTCCTGACCTGCCATCAGATCCTGGTATTCCGCTTCCGTGAGGAATCCGTGGGAGACCAGGTCGTGCATGGTCTCTGCGCCATAGTGGCGTTTGACCACCCAACCTACCATCTGGATGTCACGCAGGCCACCGGGGCTCTCTTTGATGTTGGGCTCCAGATTACTGATGCTGTCGTCGTACTTGAGGTAGCGCCTTTTCTGTTCTTCCCACTTGGTCTCGAAAAATCGCTCGCTGGGCCAGATCCGGTCAGGGCCCGTAGCGGTGCTCAGTTCCTGGTACAACGCTTCGGGCCCGATGAGTAATCGGGATTCCATCAGGCTGGTGACAATGGTGATATCCCGTTGCGCCTCCTGAGTGCACTCATCGAGGGTACGGACGCTATGTCCTACCTCCAGTCCAATATCCCACAGGAAGCTGAGCAACCCACCCAGGCTCTCCGGTAGCTGCGCATGCAGTTCATCGCCAATCAGGATCAGCAGATCGATATCAGAAGCGGGGTGCAGTTCCCCTCGGCCGTATCCGCCCACGGCGATAAGGGCCACATCCGTACCGGCCGGGATTTTCAGTTTCCACGCTTCGATCAGCAGTGTGTCGACCAGCAGCACCCGCAGTTTTACCAGTTCCACCACTGATTCCCCCTGTTCAAACAGCTGCCTCAGGGTCTCGTTGCCTTCCCGAATCGCCTCCTGGAACAGCGGCAGGGGGGTGTCGCTTTTCGCAAGGGTCTTGCGGAACGCAGTCGCATCGATGATTTGCAGTCGCATAGTTTGGGTAATCAGTGGCGTTAAGGCCCGGTACAGTGGTCTGGTATGGGGAATAGTCCGGCTACTTCCCTGGCAGCACTTCCTGCTCGCCCTGGCGTAAGGTCAGCACCTCGTAACCGTTGTCGGTGACCAGTATGGTGTGCTCCCATTGGGCGGAGAGGCTACGATCTTTGGTGACTACGGTCCATTTGTCCGGCAGCAGTTTCACCTGGCGTTTGCCCGCGTTGATCATGGGTTCGATGGTGAAGCACATGCCCGGCTGCAGAACCAGCCCATTGCCTGGGGTACCGTAGTGGACGACCTGAGGATCCTCGTGGAATTCACGGCCGATACCATGACCACAATACTCCCGTACCACTGAGAAGTGATGCGACTCCACATAGTGCTGAATGGCGTGTCCGATATTGCTCAAATGGCCCCCGGGCCTTACCTGCTGAATACCGAACCAGAGTGCCTCCAGGGTTATCCGGACCAGGCGGCGGGCACGCACCGATGGTTCACCGATGAAGAACATCTGGCTGGTGTCGCCGTGAAAGCCATCTTTGATGACGGTGATATCTATGTTGATGATATCGCCGTTCTTCAACTTTTTCATCCCGGGAATCCCGTGGCACACCTGGTGATTTACCGAGGTGCAGATCGATCGGGGAAAACCTCGGTAATTCAGGGGGGCCGGCACCGCCTGCTGGATCTCTACGATGTGGTCGTGGCAGATGCGGTCCAGTTCGTCGGTGGTGATACCCGGCTGCACATGTGGTGCGACCATTTCCAGGACCTCTGCCGCCAGCCGGCCCGCCAGGCGCATCTTCTCTATCTCTTGAGTAGTTTTGATAGTGACGTTCATAAGGGGGGGGTCCTGTAAGGGGGTGATTCCCGGGTGCATCTGACTGGAACAGGCCAGCAAATTATTGTGGCGGCAAGTCCGGTATGTTATAAAACGCGCCCCGGATTCGCAAATGGTCCGGGAAATACCACACACGCACCGGCACGGCCATCTGGGTGCCCGGGAAACCGGGTTGATGGGCGGGGTGCGTGGAGGCCCAACCCTTTAAAATTCGGAGAATTACCAATGAGCGATATATCGATGCGCCAGATGCTCGAGGCTGGCGTTCACTTCGGGCATCAGACCCGCTACTGGAACCCCAAGATGGGGCCCTACATCTTCGGTCACCGCAACAAGATCCACATCATCGATCTGGAAAAGACCCTGCCTCTGTATATCGAGGCAATGAACTATCTGGGTTCGCTGACGGCCAACGGCGGCAGGATTCTCTTCGTTGGCACCAAGCGCGCAGCCCGTGACACCATCAAGGAAGAGGCAGAGCGCTGTAAGATGCCCTATGTCAACCACCGCTGGCTCGGTGGCATGCTGACCAACTTCAAGACCATCAAACAGCGCGTCCGACGTCTGAAGGAGTTGGAGGCAATGTTTGAAGACGGGACCGTCGAACGCTTCAACAAAAAAGAGGCGCTGGGATACCGTCGCGAGATGGAGAAGCTCGATCGTAGTCTGGGTGGGATCAAAAATATGGAGGGTCTGCCCGACGTCCTGTATGTCATCGATGTCGGTCATGAAGATATCGCTGTTGCCGAGGCGAGAAAGCTGGGTATACCCGTTGTCGGGGTGGTCGACACCAACAACGATCCGAGCCATATCGATTACGTCATACCTGGAAATGATGACGCCATTCGTGCCATCCAGCTCTATGTACAGGGGGCGGCTGCGGCGGTGCTCGAGGGACGCGCCAGCGCGGCCCACCTTGGCGGCAGAGAGGCCGAGGAGTTCATCGAGGTGAAAGCTGACAAGGACGCCAGCGGCGAAGCAGCCGCAACCGGCGAATAAACCCGCCTGACCGATACTGTCGGACGCCGGAACGGGTGTCCGGCAGTCACTGCCCCTGGTCGGTGTCATAGCGCCGGCCCGGGTCACTCATTACCCAGGAATCTCGCCCCATTAACGGGTTTTGTATCGAATTCGGGATTCCCAAAGCTTAATATATGAGGATTAACTAATATGGCCATTACCGCCTCTTTGGTGAAGGAACTGCGCGAACGTACCGGTTCCGGCATGATGGAATGCAAGAAAGCACTGGTGGAAACAGACGGCGATATCGAGGCTGCGATCGAGTTGATGCGTAAATCAGGGCAGGCCAAGGCAGCCAAAAAGGCTGGACGGACTGCGGCTGAGGGCGTCATCGTCATCAAATTCAGTGATGACGGAAAGAAGGCCTCTATGGTCGAGGTCAACTGCGAGACCGATTTCGTGGCAAAGGATGCCAATTTTACCTCCTTTGCCGATGCAGTGGCAGAGCGGGTATTGAGCTCCAATGCCGATAGTGTGGATGACCTGCTCAACGAAGCGCTGCACGACGGTGAAGAGACGACGGTCAATACTGCCCGTGAGGCACTGATCTCAAAGATCGGTGAAAACATGAACGTACGCCGTTTCCACCGGGTCGAGACAGAGAACGGATTGCTGGCGGGCTATCGCCACGGTGTGCGTATTGGTGTTGTGGTGGAGCTCGAAGGTGGTGACGAGGCTCTGGGCAAGGATGTGGCCATGCACGTGGCCGCCACCAACCCGCTGTGTATCTCGGCTGACCAGGTACCGGAGGCTGAGCTGGCGAAAGAGCGTGATATCTTCAAGGCGCAGGCTCTGGAGAGTGGCAAGCCGGAGAATATCGTGGAAAAGATCGTCGATGGCCGGGTTCGCAAGTTCCTTGCTGAGATAACCCTGCTGGGCCAGCCGTTCATCAAAGAGGCGGATATCACGGTGGAGAAACTGCTCGCCGGCTCTGGCACCAGCGTGATCGGCTTCAAGCGCTTTGAAGTGGGTGAGGGAATCGAGAAGAAACAGGAAAACTTCGCTGAAGAGGTGATGGCCCAGATTGGCGGTTAATATAGTGTTCGTCCGGAAACACCGTAAACTCCCTCTCCTTCAGGGAGAGAGCGTTTTCGGACGGAGACTGAATTAAGCTTGACTCGGAAAAAGGAGCGTAATGGCTGATCTGATCTGTCGGCGTATCTTACTGAAACTCAGTGGTGAAGCACTGATGGGACAGGGTGATTTCGGGATCGATCCCGAAGTCATGGTGCGTGTCGCCCGGGAACTCCAGGAGCTGGTCGATGCGGGTATTGAGCTGGGAGTGGTGATCGGGGGTGGCAATATCTTTCGTGGTACAGGTCTGGCTCAGGGAGGCGTGGATCGGGTCTCTGCAGACCACATGGGGATGCTGGCAACGGTAATGAATGCGCTGGCGATGCAGGATGCCCTGTCGAAACTCGGTGTTAACGCCCATGTCCTGTCAGCCCTGACCATGAACCAGGTGTGCGAGCCCTATGTGCGTCGTAACGCGGTGGCGTACCTGGATCGGGGTGAGCCGGTCATTTTCGCGGCAGGGACCGGTAATCCCTTCTTTACCACGGATTCTGCGGCCAGCCTGAGAGCTATCGAGATCGGTGCTGAGCTGTTGATCAAGGCAACCAAGGTGGATGGCGTCTACTCTGCGGACCCGGTCAGCAACCCGGATGCGGCTTTCTACCCCAGGCTCAGTTATGATCGGGCCTTGGCAGAAGGGCTGCAGGTGATGGATACTACCGCCATCGTTCTTTGTCGGGAACATGAGATGCCCCTGCGGATTATGAATATCAACCAGTCCGGTGCTCTGATGCGGTTGTTGCAGGGGGAGCAGATCGGCTCCCTGGTGGAGAGTGGAGATTGAAATGATCGATGATGTCAAGAAAGATGCAGAAGCGCGTATGGGTAAGAGTGTGGAAGCGCTGGTCCATGAACTGGCAAAGGTGCGTACCGGTCGTGCCCATCCGAGCCTGCTGGATCATATAAGCGTCTCCTATT
This sequence comes from Sedimenticola sp., assembly GCA_030590525.1. Lineage (GTDB taxonomy): Bacteria > Pseudomonadota > Gammaproteobacteria > Chromatiales > Chromatiaceae > JAUXBK01. The sequence goes on from JAUUYI010000001.1 coordinate 7,617, forward strand.
ACGGGTCGGATGTGCCGTTGACTCAGGTGGCTAACGTCAATGTCGAGGATTCCCGGACGCTGGCGGTGAGCCCATGGGAGAGGAATATGGTTCCGGTGGTGGAGAAGGCAATCATGAACTCCGATCTGGGGTTGAACCCCAATACCGCCGGTAACGTAATCCGGGTGCCGCTGCCGCCGCTCACCGAGGAACGGCGTAAAGACCTGATCAAGGTGGTGCGGCAGGAGGGAGAGCAGGCGAAAGTAGCCGTGCGTAACATCCGTCGAGATGCCAATCATGAGCTCAAGGACCTGATGAAGGAAAAACTCATTTCAGAGGATGATGAGCGCAAGGGTGAAGAAATCGTCCAGAATCTCACTGATCAGCACGTAAAGAAAGTGGATGAACTTCTGGCGGAGAAAGAAGAGGATCTGATGGCGATTTAAGCCTGAGGAGATCGATGTGGGCGCCACGGTCAAAGGAATCGAAGCAGGAGATGACAGGCGTCGTATCCCTCGCCACGTGGCGATCATTATGGATGGAAACGGGCGCTGGGCCCAGCGTCGGTCCCTGCCACGCTTCGCCGGCCATAAGGCGGGCGTGGAGGCGGTCAGAAAGGTGGTGGAGTTCTGTATACAGCGGGATATAGAGGTGCTCACCCTGTTTGCTTTCAGCAGCGAGAACTGGCGCCGCCCGCAGAAAGAGGTGGGTCTGTTGCTGGACCTTTTCATGCTGGCACTGAACCGGGAAGTAAAGCGGCTGAAACGAAACAACGTGCGGCTTCGTATCCTGGGTGATAAGACGGCATTTCCCGATAAGTTGCAGGCCAGGATCGAGGCGGCGGAGAAATCAACCGCAGAGGGCAGCGGTCTGCAACTGCAGGTGGCTGCCAACTATGGTGGTCGCTGGGATGTGGCCCAGGCCGTGCGGCGGCTGGCAGTGAAAGTGCAGGCTGGCCAGCTTACCCCGGAGGCGATCACGGAAGAGGCTATTGCGGCGGAGTTGTCGTTTGCCGGCCTGCCTGACCCCGATCTCTTTATCCGCACCGGTGGCGAACAGCGCCTGAGCAATTTTCTGTTGTGGCAGTCCGCCTACGCGGAGCTCTATTTTACCGACACACTCTGGCCGGAATTCGGGGAACAGGCATTCGGGCAGGCGCTGGCCTCTTTTGCCAGCCGGCAGCGCCGGTTTGGCCAGACCAGTGAGCAGGCCCGGGCAGCTGATGCCGGGACTCCTTCCGGTTGACACCATGCTGCTGCAACGCCTGATCACTGCCCTGGTCCTGATACCTCTGGTCATCGGTGGGACCCTCTATCTTTCCACGCCCACCTTTTCGCTGCTGTTTGGTCTGGTCGTGCTCTACGCTGGATGGGAGTGGAGCCGCCTGTCGCTACTTCCCGGTTGGTCTGCAAGCGTGTTGTTCCTGTTGTTACTGGCTGCAGCTCTATGGGGGATATCCTGGCTGCTGGAGCAGGATGCAGCGTGGGGTTTCCGTCTTTCTGCGGTCACCACAGCCTGGTGGTTGCTGGTAATCGTCTGGCTATCCCGCTACCAGCCGGACCATTCGTATCGGCCCGGCCCCCTGGCAATGGCGGTGGCCGGTTTCATTGTGCTGGTGCCGTTCTGGAGTGCACTGGTAGTGATTCACGCTTTTGGCAAGGATGGGCCGTTGCTGGTTTTGTTCCTGATGATTCTGACCTGGGTGGCGGACTCGGGTGCCTATTTCGCCGGGCGCAGGTGGGGGAGGGTCAAACTGGCCCCCAGGATCAGCCCGGGAAAGACCAGGGAGGGAGTCTATGGGGCGCTGGTGGGGGCGGCGATCTGTGGTGCTCTGCTGGCCTGGTTCAGACCCGAAACCGGGCAACCCCTGCTGCTGGTGCTGTTCTGTGTCGGAGTCGCTTTCGTGTCGGTATTTGGTGACCTGTTCGAGAGCCTGTTCAAACGTCTGGCCGGCGTGAAAGACAGTGGTCGGTTGCTGCCTGGCCACGGTGGCATGCTTGACCGGATCGACAGTCTTACCGCCGCAGCGCCGGTCTTTCTGTTTGGCCTGATGTTGCTTGGGGGGCGGGCATGATCGGAGTGACAGTGCTGGGTTCCACCGGCTCTATCGGCATTTCCACCCTGGATGTGATCGCCCGTCACCCGAATCGCTACCGAGCGGTGGCGCTTACCGCCAACCGGGATCTGGAGGGGCTCTACAGACAGTGTCAGCAGTTCCGGCCGGACTATGCGGTGATGGCCGACCTGGATGCTGCGCAGAAGCTGGAGCAGCGTATTCGCGATGCAGCCCTTCCCACAACGGTTCTGGCCGGCGTCGATGGTCTGGAAACGGTGGCACGGTTACCGGAAGTGGATCAGGTGATGGCCGCCATCGTCGGTGCGGCAGGCCTGCTGCCGGTGCTTGCCGCCGTACGCGCCGGCAAGCGTATCCTGCTTGCCAACAAAGAGGCGCTGGTGGTCTCGGGCAGGCTGTTCATGGATGAAGTGGAGCGGCATGGTGCAGAGGTACTGCCCATCGACAGTGAGCACAATGCGGTATTTCAATGCATGCCTGCCGGTTTCCAGCAAGGGCTGGAACAGGTGGGCGTGCGGCGCATCCTGCTGACCGCCTCTGGTGGGCCGTTCCGGCAGACCCCGGTGGAGGCGCTGGAGCAGGTCACGCCGGCCCAGGCCTGCGCTCACCCCAACTGGGATATGGGTCGCAAGATTTCGGTGGACTCCGCCACCATGATGAACAAGGGGCTGGAGGTGATCGAGGCCTGCTGGCTGTTCCATACCCGGCCGCAGCAGGTGGATGTGGTGCTGCATCCCCAGAGTGTGATCCACTCACTGGTGGAGTACCTGGATGGTTCGGTGCTGGCCCAGCTCGGCAACCCGGATATGCGTACCCCCATTGCCCATGCCATGGCCTGGCCACAACGGATCGAGTCCGGCGTGGAGAGTCTGGATCTGCTCCAGGTGGCGCACCTCGATTTTGCGCCTCCCAGCCTGCAACGGTTTCCCTGTCTGGGGCTCGCTTATGAGGCGATCGAAGCGGGCGGCTCGGCCCCTGCAGTTCTGAATGCCGCCAACGAAGTTGCAGTGGCCGCCTTTCTCGAACAGGGGCTCCGATTCACCGCTATTCCCGAAGTGATTCGCCGGACCCTCGAGGTGACACCCCGTCCGGATGGGGAGGATCTGACCACCCTGCTCGAAATTGATGCCGAAGCACGCGTTCGGGCGGAACGAATAACCCGCCAACTGGTCTGATGTCAGTGCCCCAACAAGGTTATATTGATGGACTCAGAGCCCCCCCAATGTGTCCATGCAAGGCGCCGTCCGCAGACAATGGGCCTTGCCCTTATCAAGGGCGGCAACGCCGCATGGGCGCATTTGGAGGGTTCCCTGCGGGCGGGCCTGGAAGGGGTCATCCACGGCGTTGCGTCTGTTGAAAAGGGCAAGCCATTCCCTGCGGGACGCGCCTTGTGCCTGACCCCTTCCAGGCCCGCTGAGCCCATCAATATAACCTTGTTGGAGTACTAGCGTTATGGACTCTTTTCTGTTTACCCTGTTGTCGTTCCTGATCGCCCTGGCCATTCTGATTACGGTGCATGAGTTTGGCCACTTCTGGGTGGCTCGGAAGCTGGGGGTCAAAGTACTGCGTTTCTCCATCGGGTTCGGTAAGGCGCTGTGGAAGCGGACAGGCCGGGTCGATGGCACAGAATATGTCATCGCTGCGATACCCCTGGGAGGGTACGTAAAGATGCTGGATGAACGGGAAGGAGAGGTGCCGGAGCAGGAGCTGGCACGGGCCTTCAACCGCCAGAGCCTCAAGGTGAGAAGCGCCATCGTGGTGGCTGGGCCCATCTTCAATTTTCTGTTCGCGATCGCCGCTTTCTGGATAATATTCGTTACCGGGGATACCGGTACCCGCCCACTGGTGGGTGAGGTGGAGAGAGGGTCAGCCGCCTACAGCGCGGGTTTCGAGTCGGGGGATGAGCTGCTGACAGTAGCTGGGCGTAACACGCCTACCTGGGAGACCGCCGTCTATGCCCTGCTGACGGAGTCGGGCAGTGATGAAGCGCTGCCGGTGCTGGTGCGAGATCAGGAGGGTCAGGAGGTGCTGCGGTTGCTGCCCGGAGCATCACTGATGGATCTGTCCGAGGATGGGCGGATTCTGAATGGAATTGGTATAACCCCCAAACGGCCAACGGTGCTGCCTGTGATCGGGCAGATCGTTTCGGGTGAGGCCGCGGACGAGGCGGGGTTGAAGCCAGGTGACCGCATTCTCGCGATCGATGACCAACCGGTCTCCAACTGGAATGAGCTGGTATCCCAGATACGGGAGAGACCGGCACAGGAGGTCACGCTGGAGCTGGAGCGGGCAGGGAGCAGGATGAGGCTGCCGTTGCGCATCGGTGTTCGTGAGGAGGGGGGGAAGCGCTACGGTCGGATCGGTGCGGGGGTCGAGATACCTGATGACCTGTACGATCAGTACCGGACCGAGATTCGCCTGGGGCCGGTGGAGGCACTGGGCGCAGCGGTGGTAAAGAGCTGGGACATGTCGCTATTCATGCTCCGGATGCTCGGCAGAATGCTCACCGGCCAGGCGTCGGTGAAGAATCTGAGCGGCCCTATCTCCATTGCCCAGTCAGCTGGCAAATCGGCCAGCTATGGGCCCGTCTATTTCATCAAGTTCCTGGCCCTGGTCAGCATCAGTCTCGGGGTGCTGAACCTGCTGCCGATCCCGGTCCTGGATGGCGGGCACCTCTTCTTCTATCTGATCGAGGCGGTCAAGGGGAGCCCACTCTCGGACGAGGCGATGATGCAGGGGCAGCGGATTGGCATGCTGTTGCTGCTGGCGCTGATGGGATTGGCCTTTTATGTCGACATTTCCCGTTTGCTGGGATAGTCGGGCAACTTTATCTATAATAGCCAGATTTTCCGGAAACACGGGTGATTAAAATTAAGGTGTTATCTCTTTCGATCCCCTCACCCCAACCGCCTCCCGGGATGAGAGGGGGTGTTTTGAAAAAGCCGCAAACCATAGTTCCCGGCAAATGAAGCGAGCTTCAAGGTGTGAGTCGTTGCTGTTACTGCTGATGGTTCTGCTCGGGCCATGGGCGGCGATGGCGCAGGAGTTCACCATCGACGATATCCGGGTCGAGGGGTTGCAGCGCATCTCCTCGGGAACGATATTCAACTACCTTCCGGTCAAGATCGGGCAGAATATCGGCCACGGAGATACAGGGGCAATCATTCGGGCCCTCTACAAGACCGGTTTCTTCAAAGATGTACGCCTGGAGCGGGAGGGTGACGTCCTCATCGTCTTCGTTCAAGAGCGCCCGGCCATCGCCACGATCGAGATAGCCGGAAACAAGGATATTGAGACGGAGCAGTTACTTAGCGGGCTGAAAGATATCGGCCTGTCGGAAGGACGGGTCCTTAACCGTTTTGTACTTGACAAGATCAGCCAGGAACTCAAGCGTCAGTACTTCAACAACGGAAAGTATGGCGTCAACCTGGAGACGACGGTCACCCCTCTGGAGCGGAACCGGGTGGCGATCAATATCGACATCAAGGAGGGGGAGACCGCTCGGATCAGAAAGATCAATGTCGTGGGCAACACATCTTTCGATCAGGACGATCTGGTGGAAGGATTCGAACTCACCCCTACTGATTGGCTCTCATTTATCACTTCGGCGGATCAATACTCCCGCCAGAAGCTGACTGGAGATCTCGAACGCCTCCGCTCCTATTATCTGGATCGGGGGTTCATCAATTTCAAGATCACTTCCACCCAGGTTGCCATTACCCCGGATAAGCGGGATATCTATATCGCTATCAATATCGAAGAGGGTGATGTCTATACCATCAGTGATATAAAGCTGGCGGGGGATCTGGTGGCTCAGCCAAAAAAATACTTTCCGCTGATCAGGCTTGATCGTGGAAATGTGTTCTCGCGGAAAGAGGTTACCGGCAGCACGGAGCGGATCAACAGGATGCTGGGTGACCATGGTTATGCCTTTGCCAATGTCAACAGCATCCCGGAGATCGATGACGAAAAGAAAGAGGTCGCACTGACCTTTTTCGTGGATCCCGGAAAACGGGTCTATGTGCGCCGGGTCAACATGAGGGGTAACCATACGACCCGGGATGAAGTGCTGCGGCGTGAGATGAGGCAGATGGAAGCGGCCTGGTTCTCAGCCGAGCAGGTCAGAACCTCCCGGGAACGGTTGCAGCGCCTGGGCTATTTCGAAAATGTCAATGTAGAGACGCCTGCTGTCCCGGGGTCCACCGATCTGGTGGATGTGGATGTGTCTGTCACCGAAAAACGGGCGGGTAACATGATGGCAGGTCTCGGTTTTTCCCAGTCTCAGGGTGTCATATTCAACGCCAGTATCTCCCAGAGAAACTTCCTTGGTACGGGTAAATTCATATCATTTGGCTTCGACACCAGCGCGGCCAATACTGTGTACCGTTTCTCGTACAGCAACCCCTACTATACCGTCGACGGGATCAGTCGAGGCTTTACCCTGAGCTATCAGAAGACCGATTTTGATGAGGTCGATACCGCAAACTACTCCCTCGATAAGGCCCAGGTGGGAGTCAATTTTGGTCTTCCGGTCAACGAGACCGACCGTGTTCTCCTTACCTTGGACATGTTCAAGATCAATTATAAAGTAGGCAACGATGCCTCGGAGCAGCTCAAGGAATACAGGAGGAGAAACGGCAGCGACTTTCTCGATTTTCAACTGGGCGCCGCCTGGAGCCACGACTCACGGAACTCGGCGATGATGCCGACCAAAGGGGGAGTGCAGCGTTTTTCGACTTCAGCCACCATACCGGGCAGTGACCTGGAGTTTTACACCATCACCTACAACCAGAAACGTTATTTCCCCCTCAGTAAGACATTTACCCTGGCATTCAAGGGGGATATTGCCTATGGTGACGCTTACGGCGATACTAGCAGGTTGCCACCGTGGGAAAATTATTTCGCTGGTGGCATAAAGACTGTGAGAGGTTACCAGGACTTCAGCCTGGGTCCGCGTGATTCCAAGGACGATCCCTTGGGTGGCAGTATGCGCTTGGTGGGGAACGCCGAGATCCTGTTTCCTGCACCGTTCAAGTTTGTGGAAAAAACTGTACGCCTCTCTATTTTCGCGGATGGTGGTCAAGTGTACGATGGTGAGACAGATATCGACTTGAGCGATATTCGCTACTCGACTGGTGTAGCAGCGTTCTGGTTATCCCCGTTTGGAGCCCTGGGGCTCAGTCTGGCGTTGCCGCTGAACGATGAGAGCGATGATGACCTGCAATTCTTTCAGTTCTCTTTTGGAAGTGCTTTTTAACTGTTTGCTGGAGAAATACTTTGAGAAAACGACTATTGACACTCTTTATTGCAGTCTGCCTGCTCCTGCCAATGGCAGCCATGGCCGCAGAGGGATTTCGGATCGGCGTGGTGGATGCCACCGAGGTGGCCAAGAAGTCACCCCAGTACGAAGGTGTTCTCAAATCGCTGGATCGGGAGTTCAAACGCCGCAATCAGGATCTGCTCAGTAAGCAGAAGCAGTTGAAAAAACTGGAGGAGAAGCGGAACCGGGATGGGGCCATCATGAGTACGGCCGAGGTCAAGCGCCTGGACCAGGACATCCGCTCCCGCCGCCGCAAACTGAAAGCCACGAGTGACGAGTATCGGGAGGATCTCAATCTGCGCCGTAACGAAGAGCTGAATAAACTTTCGAATATAGTGACCGAAGTGGTTCACCAGATTGGAAAAGAGCAGAAGATCGATGTCATCCTCAGTGTTGGTGTGGTCTATGCCAGTAAGCGGGCCGACCTGACCGACAAGGTCCTGCAGCGCCTGAAGCAGAAGTACAGGAAATAGGATACCGACCGGGGGGCAGGCTGCCCCCGCGGTTGTGGAACGGTTTTTTAACCGCTTTATAGTATGGGGCCGGCCATTGGGCGGCAGCAGGGGAGAAGTTTGGATGGTCATGGATATCAACAAGATACTGAGTCTCCTGCCCCACAGGTATCCGTTCCTCCTGATCGACCGGGTGCTGGAGTTTGAGAAGGACAAGCGGCTGCTCGGAATCAAGAATGTCAGCTACAATGAACCCTTCTTCAATGGCCATTTTCCCATCCGTCCAGTGATGCCGGGGGTACTCATCGTCGAAGCGATGGCTCAGGCCACCGGCCTGTTGGCGATGGAGTCCAACCCGGAACATGTCAGTGAAAACTACATCTACCTCTTCGTCGGAATCGATAAAGCCCGCTTCAAGCGGCCGGTGGAGCCGGGGGATCAACTGTATATCGAGGTGACTCAGAATGCCTTCAAGCGGGGCATTGGCATCTTTTCGGGTGTTGCCAAAGTAGACGGAAAAATCGTCGCTTCGGCGGAGATCATGTGCACCGCGCGCAACTTTGATGTGTGAGCGGAAAAGCGCACAAATTCTTTGTGCCGGTGTGGATGAGGTGGGTCGAGGGCCACTGGCGGGGCCGGTGGTGGCCGCTGCTGTCATCTTGAGCCCTGGACAGACCATCGATGGGCTGGCGGATTCCAAAAAGCTGACACCGAGACGTCGTGAGATGCTCGACCGGGTGATTCGGGAACAGGCTCTGCAATGGGCGCTGGGGCGGGCCGAGGTGGAGGAGGTCGATCGCCTGAATATACTTCAGGCCTCTCTACTGGCCATGCGTCGCGCGGTGCAGGCATTGCCGGTCGTCATTCAGCACGCCTTGATCGATGGTAACCGTTGCCCTCAGGGGCTCCCTTGCAGTGCCGAGGCTATCGTGGGTGGGGATGCCAGCGTACCGGCCATCAGCGCCGCTTCCATCCTGGCCAAGGTGGCAAGGGATCGGGAGATGGAGGCGCTGGACGCACTCTACCCGGGTTACGGCCTCGCCCAGCACAAGGGTTATCCCACGAAGGCGCATATTGAAGCCCTTGAGACACTGGGGGTGAGCGCCATCCACCGCCGCTCGTTCCGTCCGGTCAAGCGCCTGCTGGAGAGATCCTGAGCGCAATGCGAAGAGGATAGCGGTGAGCGATAGCTCTCAGCCCCCAGGGAGAGGGGATCAGAAAAGCTAACGCTTGATTTTTATATTCTCCTCATCCCGGGCAATTCATATCCGGAGGGGCCAGTGCGTTTGAAAAATCCCTTTTCAATATCGGGTTACATGAATACTGAATGAAGTTCATGGGACAGTTGTGATCCGATTTTAATCCGCGTCAATCTGCGGCTGAATTTCTATTGACCCCATGAACGGTTACAATTTCCGGCATGACTGCTCCCGGTTTCGTTCATCTCAACCTGCACTCCGAATACTCCCTGGTCGATGGCCTGGTGCGGATAAAGCCCTTGGTAAACGCCGTGGCCGAATCCGGGATGCCGGCCGTCGCGGTGACTGATCAGTGCAATCTTTTTTCCCTGGTCAAGTTCTACAAGGCGGCCATCAGCGCCGGGGTAAAGCCCATTTTCGGGGTCGATGCCTGGGTGCGGGACCCGGAAAACGCCAACCGCCCGTTTCGACTGACGCTGCTGGTGCAGAATCATCAAGGCTACCGCAATATAACCCGCCTGATATCCCGCAGCTATCGGGAGGGGCAGCACCTGGGGCGTCCGATGCTGGACCGTTCCTGGCTGGACCGGTCCAGCTGTAGCGGCATTATTGCGCTCTCCGGTGGCAGGGAGGGGGATGTGGGCAGAGTGCTGCTGGCAGGGAAGACGGACCAGGCGGATGTCTGCCTCAGCCATTGGCTGGACCTGTTTGGCGACCGCTACTACCTGGAGTTGCAGCGCACCGGCCGGGACCGGGAGGAGCAGTGCCTTCATGCGAGCGTGGAGCTTGCCATCCGACGGGACGTGCCGGTGGTTGCGACCAATGACGTCCGGTTTCTCCTGACGGGAGATTATGAGGCCCACGAGGTGCGGGTCTGTATCCACGAGGGTCGTACGCTGGATGATTCACGACGACCGAAGAACTACAGCGACCAGCAGTATCTCCGCACCCCGGAGGAGATGGGCGAGCTGTTCTCCGATATACCGGAGGCGCTGGAAAACAGCGTGGAGATTGCGCGACGCTGCAATCTTGAACTGACATTGGGAAAAAATTTCCTGCCGGATTTTCCGGTGCCCGCAGGGATGACCATCGAGGCGTTCTTCAGCGAAGAGGCGCGTAAGGGGCTGCAGTGGCGGTTGCAGCAGATATTCGAGTCTGATACGCAGAGGATTCTGGAGGAACGGCCGGTATACGACGAGCGATTACAGATCGAGCTGGACGTAATCAATCAGATGGGTTTTCCGGGTTACTTTCTGATCGTTGCAGATTTTATCCGGTGGGCCAAGGATAACGATATCCCCGTGGGTCCGGGACGTGGCTCGGGGGCCGGTTCACTCGTGGCCTATGCACTGAAGATAACCGACCTGGATCCAATCGAACACGATTTGCTGTTTGAGCGTTTTCTCAATCCGGAACGGGTTTCCATGCCTGATTTCGACATCGACTTCTGCATGGAAAAGCGGGACCGGGTGATCGACTACGTGGCGCAGCGCTATGGGCGGGATTCCGTCTCTCAGATCATCACCTATGGTTCGATGGCAGCCAAGGCGGTAGTACGTGATGTGGGACGGGTTCTGGGTCATCCCTACGGGTTCACCGACCGGATTGCCAAGATGATTCCGTTTGAAATTGGCATGACGCTGGAAAAAGCCCTGGGAGAGAGCGAAGATCTGGGCAGGGCTTATCGTAGTGAAGAGGAGGTGACCCAGCTCATCGATATGGCGAAGAAGCTGGAGGGCCTTACCCGCAATGCAGGAAAACATGCGGGGGGCGTGGTTATCGCGCCGACGGTGTTGACAGACTTTACCCCCCTTTACTGCGAACCGGGTGGTGAGAATCTGGTGACCCAGTTTGACAAGGATGATGTGGAGCAGGTGGGGCTGGTAAAGTTCGATTTTCTGGGGCTGCGCACCCTTACCATCATTGACTGGGCCCTGAAGAACATCAATCAGGAACGCCGGGAACGGGCGCTGGAGCCGCTCGATATCGACCGTATCCCGATGGACGATGAGCTGGCGTTTCAGGCGCTGAAACGACAGGAAACCACCGCCGTGTTCCAGCTGGAATCCCCCGGGATGAAGAAATTGATCAAGAAGCTGCAACCTGACAGCTTCGACGACATCACCGCGCTGGTGGCTCTGTTTCGCCCCGGGCCCCTCCAATCGGGGATGGTGGATGACTTCATTGCGCGCAAACACGGGCAGCAGGAGGTGGTCTATCCACACCCGACCCTGGAGCCCATTCTCAAGCCGACCTATGGTGTCATTCTCTACCAGGAGCAGGTGATGCAGATTGCCCAGGTACTTGCGGGGTATTCGCTTGGGGGGGCCGATCTGTTGCGCCGGGCCATGGGTAAGAAGAAGCTGGAGGAGATGGCCAAGCAACGTGAGATCTTCATGCAGGGTGCTCTGGCCCAGGGGGTAGAGGAGGAGACTGCCACCCACATTTTCGATTTGATGGAGAAGTTTGCCGGCTACGGTTTCAACAAGTCCCACTCTGCCGCCTATGCCCTGGTTTCGTACCAGACCCTCTGGCTGAAGACCCACTACCCTGCCGCCTTCATGGCGGCGGTACTGTCCGCGGATATGGATACGACGGACAAGGTAGTTCCTCTCATCGACGAGTGCCGGAGCATGAAGCTGAAGGTTGGACCTCCCCATGTCAACCGTTCGGAGTTCATGTTTACGGTGGTGGGGGACGACTCGATTAACTATGGCCTGGGCGCGATCAAAGGGGTAGGGGGGGCGGCCATCGAAAGCATCGTCGATTCCCGCCGGAGTGGTGAAAGCTACTGTGACCTGTTCGATTTCTGCCGCCGAATCGATCTGCGCAAGGCGAACCGGCGGGTGCTGGATTCGTTGATCCGGGCCGGCGCCCTGGATGAGCTGGGGGGCAACCGGGCAACCCTTATGGCACAGTTGCCGCTGGCCCTGAAGATGGCGGAACAGCATCATGCCATGGAGGCAGCGGGGCAGGAGGACCTGTTCGGACTGGTGAATCCTGAGCCCCATTCTCCGGTGAATCTGCAGGTAGTGCCTGACGATAGTGACGAGTGGGACGAGGAATTGCGGTTGCAGGGAGAAAAAGAGACTCTGGGTCTCTACTTGACCGGCCACCCGATTGCGCGTTACGAGCCGGAACTGGCGGGGCTGGGGATAAGCAGGATTTCCAGTCTGTCACTCGAAGGCGGGGGGAACGATGGCGGGTATCGCAAGCGTGGTGGCCCGCGGGTGATGGTGGCAGGCCTGGTGGTTTCAGTGAACCGTCGGCAGACCCAGAACGGATATATGGCGACCCTGTTGCTGGATGACCGCACCGGCCGGATAGAGGCGACCCTGTTCAAGGAGGCCTGCGAAACTTACCAGGAGCTGCTGACCAGTGACCAGGTGCTGGTGGTCACTGGCAGCCTGAACTACGACGAGTATCGTGGTGGCCTGGGTATCCGGGTGGATCAGCTGATTGCATTCGAGCAGGCCCGTGCCCTGCATGCGGGATCCCTGAGGCTCAGGCTGGATGGGACCGTATTGGCGGAGGAGGGTCGGTCGGTTGCAGATTTTGCTCGGAAGCTGGGGCAGACCCTGGAAGGCTATCAGGCAGGAGCCTGTGCTATCCAGCTCGTCTATCGGCGACTGGGTGCAAGGGGGGTGCTCCTGTTCTGCGATGAGTGGAAGGTGAAGCCGATGGACGAGTTGTTGCGGCGACTGGAGCGGTTGCTGGGGCCTGGGGGGGTTGAGGTGGTCTATGCTGCAGATCGCGCTCAGCGGGTTGAACCTGCTGCTGTGCCAGCGAAGAGGAAGGGTGTAAAGCAACATCCCGGGTAAGGGCCACGGAAAAAAATAAAATATCCAATCTTGCTCCTCCTACCCCAAAATAATGGTAACCGTTCAGATCCTTGCGTCGGATCCACGCTGTAGGGCCGAATTCATTCGGCCAAATGCGAATAAATTCGCACCTGCATACGGGGGGAGTCAGCGGCTATGAGGAGGAAGACCGAATGGCTACAGCCCAGTGCCAAATTAACCGGTGTGCTGAATAGTTACCGCCCCTGTAAGTTTCAACCCTGACGGGCATTATCCGTATCATCCGGCGATTGCCCCCTGCAGCATCCCGATTGGCCTGTAATAATTGCCTTGAATCCGGTATATTTCCGCCCATGAATCTTAACTTCCTCGATTTTGAGCAGCCGATCGCAGAGCTTGAGGCGAAGATCGAAGAATTACGGTTGGTTGGGAACGATAACGAGATCAATATCCAGGACGAGATCGCTCGTCTGGAAAACAAGAGCCGCGCCCTCACCGAATCGATCTTCTCCAATCTGAAGCCGTGGCAGATCGCGCAACTGGCACGCCATCCCCAGCGGCCTTATCTGCTGGATTACGTGAGGCTCATTTTCGAAGATTTTGAAGAGTTGCATGGAGACCGTGCCTATTCGGATGACAAAGCCATCGTGGGCGGTGTTGCGCGCCTGGAGGGCCGGCCAGTGATGCTGCTCGGGCAGCAGAAAGGGCGTGATACCACGGAGAAGATCTCTCGCAACTTTGGTATGCCTCGCCCTGAAGGTTATCGGAAAGCACTGAGGCTGATGGAGACCGCAGAGCGGTTTCGACTCCCGATCCTGACTTTTATCGACACGCCGGGCGCCTACCCCGGCATCGATGCGGAGGAACGGGGGCAGAGCGAAGCCATTGCCCGGAACCTGTTGGTGATGGCCGGTCTCAGAACGCCTGTCATCTGCACTGTGATGGGTGAAGGGGGGTCGGGTGGTGCGCTTGCCATTGGTGTCGGTGATCGGGTGATGATGTTCGAATACAGCACCTACTCGGTGATTTCACCCGAAGGGTGTGCCTCTATTCTCTGGAAGAGCGCAGACAAGGCACCGCTGGCGGCGGAAGCGATGGCTATTACCTCGGACCGCTTGAAAGAGATGAACCTGATTGACGGCATCATCCCGGAACCCCTGGGGGGGGCCCACAGGGACCTGGAAACCGCGGCCCGGAATCTGCAGCTGGCCCTGCTGGAGTCCCTCGAACGCCTTGAGGCGATACCTCTCGATAAGCTGTTGGAAGATCGCTACCAGCGGTTGATGTCTTACGGTGAATTTACCGAGAGCTGATGTAGAGGCAGGTACTAGGTACTAGGTACTAGGAAAAAAACAAAGCAAAGGTAAAACCAACCCAAACTTCGCCTTCAGCCGATAGAATCAGGACCGAGCTGATGACAAGGTGAGAAGTCAGAATTAACACCCCAAACCCTCAACAACGGGTCCCCTCTCCCCCCGGGAGAGGGACAGGGTGAGGGGATCAGACAGGCCTTTCCTCGGACCTCGGTCCTGTTTTTCCTAGGATCTTTTTTTGCCTACAATGTCACTTCCCCAACAATTGCTCGAGACGCTTTCGGCGCTGCCTGTTCCCGGGTGTTATCGGGTTGCTTACAGTGGTGGCCGGGACTCCCATGTATTGCTGCATGCCCTGTGTGGCCTGCGCGAAAAGTTGCAGGCCCCTCTCTCTGCTGTTCATGTAGACCATGGTCTGCAGACGGCTTCGCCCCGCTGGGCCGAACATTGTCGGGAGATCAGCAGGCAGCTTCAGATTCCCCTCGAGATTATCCGGCTGGCATTACAACCGGAGAAGGGGCGAAGTCTGGAAGAGCAGGCGCGTCAGGAACGCTATCGGGCCTTCTCCGGGTTGATGAGGCCAGGAGAGATGCTGCTGATGGCCCATCACCAGGAGGATCAGGCAGAGACGGTACTGCTGCAGCTGTTGCGGGGGGCCGGGCCGGCCGGTCTCGCCGCCATGCCAATAGTGGTGGAATTTGGTCCCGGCTATCAGGCCAGGCCTTTGCTGGCACAGCCACGACGGGTGCTCGATGAGTATGCGCTGAGCAACCGGCTGATCTGGGTGGAGGATCCCAGCAATCAGGAGACCGGCTTTGATCGCAATTACCTGCGCCGGGAGGTGATGCCGCTGCTCACTGAACGCTGGCCTTCTCTGGCGCGTACCCTTGCCCGCAGTGCCCGCCATTGCGCCGAGGCCCAGGGGTTGATTGATGAGGTCGCCGGGCAGGATTTGCTGCGCCTGCTGAAGCCCGGGGGCGATACCCTGTTGCTGTCCGGCCTGGTGTCACTGTCGGCACCTAAAGGCAGAGCAGTGTTGCGGGCCTGGATCAGAGGTAAAGGTTTCCAGCTTCCAAATACAGCCAGGCTCGACCGGATTCTGATGGAGATGAGTAGCGCGGCTGAGGAGCGTAATCCTTTGGTCCACTGGCCCGGGGTGGAGGTGAGGCGTTACCGGGATCGGCTCTATCTCATGCCGCCACTGAAGAAGATCGAGCCCCATCTGAGCTTGCTATGGGACGGACGAACGGTATTGGAACTCCCGGCTGGCCTGGGTCGCTTACGCGTTATCCCCAGTGAAGGGGGGCTCTCACTTCGACAGTGGGAGCAGGGGCGGATCCAGATACGGTTCCGGCACCAGAGAGAGAGGTTACAACTGTCCGGCAGAAGCCACTCTCAGAGCTTCAAAAACTTCTTTCAACAGCAAGCTATTCCCCCGTGGCAGCGGGGCCGTATCCCTTTTGTCTACATCGATGATCAATTGGCAGCAGTCGCAGATCTCGCCCAGTGTCGGCCCTTTACAGCGGGGAAGGGGGAACGGGGTATGCAGATACAGTGGGACAGGTGAGTTAAGGGCTCGCGAAATAATAAGTCCCTGAATTTGGGGCGTCGAGGCGCCCGGCTGACAAGGCGTAACAACGCAGGAATATTCGTTATATTTCCAGTTGTTACAACGCAGTCAGGTAACTTCTCAATAAGTTCAGGTAACAATCTGAAATATAGGGTGTATCAAGCGGAGCGGATACACCAGGCTAGGTCGCGTTGGTGGATCCGTC